>NZ_AUTL01000104.1:0-12736 GCF_000498015.1 Pseudoalteromonas sp. TAE79 | reverse complement strand
GTGCGAAGATGACGACCTCAAAAGGGACAATTCAAGGCTACAACGGCATCGCGATAAACGATGATAAACATCAAATCATCCTGCAAGCACAAGCGTGGGGCTCAGTGGGCGAACAACAAACTTTACAGCCAGCCGTTGCACAATTAAAACAGCAACTCGCTAAACTCAATACAGAAAAAATGGCAGATAAACACACCATCAAATTCACCGCAGACAGTGGGTTTAACAGCGAAGTAAATCTTGAGTTTATGGCGCAAAGTGGGTTCGATACCTACATTGCGGATAACCAATTTAGAAAACGAAATCCGCTGTTTAAAGCCAGCGAAACATACGAAACTGAGCAAGAAAAGCGCCGACTAAAACGCAGTAAAGGCAAGGCTCGGTTATTTACCTCAGACGATTTTCATTATGATGAAGCAACCCAAACATGCCGCTGCCCAGCAGGTAATGATATGTGGCGAAGCGGAGTTAATGTAAACAGCCATAACCAACAATACACACGATTCTGCGGTTACTTAAAAGATTGCAAAGTATGTCCACTACAACAGCAATGTATGCGAAAACCACCGATAGAAAGAGGACGACAAGTGCAGTTTATAAATAATGAATCGCGCAAAAAGCTGAGCTATGTAGACAAAATGAAAGTAAAAATAGACAGCCCCATAGGTCGACGACAATATAGCAAACGACTTGGCTGTATTGAGCCAGTGTTCGGGAACATTACAGTGAATAAAGGCATGAATAAATTGACCTTACGGGGTCAAACGAAAGTGAATGCGCAATGGCAACTGTATTGCCTTGTTCATAATATAGAAAAGCTGCAAAACACGATGCATTAAGAAGGGTAAGCCCTCTTACTCTAAATAAAAGCCACTCAAACACCCGTAATCCCTTCCAAAACGCCAATTAAAACAATATCAAACACTTCTATATTCTGCGTGAAAATACAGTAATCAATTGAACCAAAATAGGAACTCAGCTATGGTTTGTTTATCAATAAAAACAAATTTAAAAACGAGTTAATCTACAGGCTCGTTATATGCCTAAAATAGTCATTAGTATAATATCTAACATGGTACATCTTTTGCTTTAATATCTATTAATGCACGAGGAGTTTAATATGAATATTTCAAATGTAGGGCAAAACTATTCCATTACGACAGCATCTAGCGGCAATAAAATGCCGACTGAATCTATTGCTGTAGAAAAAAATATAAACCAAAATAATTCACAACCTACAAAGATTGATATGAGAAACATATCAATTGATGAAATTAATACATTAATTAAATCAGGGGAAAGTGCTTTACTTGATGTGGTGCCATTTATACCATTAAATGTTCTTGAACAATATAATAATGATCCCGAAAAAATAGGTAAAATCAAAGTAGACTTAATTGGGCAAGTTGAAAAATCTATAGATTTTAAAAAAAGCATTGGTGAGAATACTGACTTTTTATCAGGTGTTTTAAATAAATTTAAAGATCTTGACGGTAAACAGCTAAATGGAAAGGTTGATATCTTAGCATAATACGGCATCTAACAAGCAAATAAACTAGGACAAAAAACAGTTGGCTTTTTGCTCCTTCGTCGCCATTTTAGCCAACAATTTTTTGCCTGTTATTTGGGCGTTATATGCCAGTGTTGCTTCATCGTACATTGCAAAATAAGAGGTAGTTATGGGTATAGGTTCTAATTGGGCAGTAGAAATTGCAGAAGAAGAATATAATGAGGCAAAAAGTGAATGGATCCAAAAAGAGCTCAATGATCCTGATGCAGATGAATACACTGATGGATGGTTTGAATTGTCTGAAAGGTATGACGAAGAAGCAAATAACTACTCTGATTATCTTGAAGCCGAATATGAATGGCACAGTAGCCAAGATCATTCAAATTTTTTCATAGAATTCAATCAAACAATTGAAGAAATTAGAAGAATATTAAATTCTACAATTGATCCAACTGTCATGGAAACTATCTATAAAATGATACATATTCATGCAGTAACAGCTATGGAAACTTATTTGGGGGATTCCCTTAAATCTGCTGCTATAGGTAATAAAAAATATATTGCTAATGCAGCAAAAAATCTTGAAGAACTTTCTAAAAAGAATTTTAAACTAAGCGACATACTTTCATATGAAGGTGATGTTGAAAAAATTGTCTTAGAGCAACTAGGTAAATATTTATATCACGATGTATCAAGGGTGATGAAAATATACAAAGCAACCTTAGGCCTTAGTTATACCTATGACTTAAAATATTTAATTGAAATAACAACAATCAGACATGATTTAGTACATCGAAACGGTAAAGATAATAATGGCGTTCGTGTTAAATTAACCCCTGTTGATTTAAAAAATGCGATCGATGAAGTAGATAAATTCATAAATTATTTGGAAATTAGCCTTCAAAACCACCAAGCTTAAAAGGCATATAACAAGCTAATAAATAAGGACAAAAAACAGTTGGCTGTTTTCGTTCCTCAACATTTTAGCCAACAATTTGTTGCCCATTATTAGGGCGTTATAACCAAAGGAGCTGTAGTGGATGGAATCAAAAGTAAAGTTAACTGGTGGCACGTTATTCGTAATAGCGTTAATTGTTCTCTTTTTGGGGAATGCACGTTCCATAGAAATTGTAGAAAAACTAGATGAGATACAGTCTGATGTTTCTAGTTTAAAAAGTGAAGTTGCATCTTACAAGCAGCAAGTTGAAATATTGAAAAATGAAAACCTTAACTTAAAAGAACAGCTTAGAAGTGGTAATTAGTTATAACAAGCTGTTAAACAAGGACAATGCTCCTGACCCGTTTTAGTGGACACCTCCTCATCACTTTGAGGAAAATAATGATTAGGATGACACCTATCCTAATCATTAGGAAAAAAGCCAACAAAAACAGTATGAAGAGTGCACTATTATAAATAATGAATCACGCAAAAAGCTGAGCTATGTAGACAAAATGAAAGTAAAAATAGACAGCACAATCGGGCTACGATATCTGTTTATTAAAGAATGGCAAACGACTCGGCTGTATTAAACCGGCTTTCCTTTAAATAAAAAGCGGAATATTACAGTGAACAAAGGCATGAATAAACTGACCTTACGGGGGCAAGCGAAAGTCAATGCCTTTACTTTATTGTGTGGCAACTGTATTGCCTTGCTCATAATATAGAAAAGCTGCAAAACACGATGAATTAAGAAGGGTAAGCCCTCTTACTCTAAATAAAAGCCACTCAACCACCCTTAATCCCTTCCAAAACGCCAATTAAAACAATATCAAACACTTCTATATTCTGTGTAAAAAGACAGTAATCAATTGAACCAAAATAGGAACTCAGCTATGGTTTGCTTATCAATAAAAACAAATAGAAACGAGTTAATCTACAGGCTCGTTAGGTAATTAAATGAATACTGCCATCGATGAAGTCACAAATAATTACCAAGACTGGAGCTTAGACAAATTATCGTATGTTGATGGGTTACTAACACTGAACCTTAAAACTTATATAAAAGGCGATGATCCCGTAAGGTTTATGGTTGTGTTTACGAATACCGTTTTATTTGAAACTTATGATGAAAGTAGCCATTTTCATGACTATCATCAAAACCGTGATTCGGGCGTAATCGGCGTGTATTCTGATTCAAGCTTATTGGAGTATGCTCAAACTAAAACGAATACTTTCAGTTTAAACAACAATAAGCTGTTTCATTATTCAGTAATGACTACAAATGAAATCATCCATGTTTTAACAAATATTGAGCCTCAGGTGATAAACGTTACCTAACAAAACGCGCTGAGGTGGGCGACTAGTAAAATTTGGCTATTAATTGTGGGAAGCTGAAAATAGTAAGTAAGATTTTAAAAACTTTATAACAAGGAACGTATATGAATTTATCTGAAGGCAAAACTGTAATTGAGTTTGAAATATCAGAAACAGGCCACCAAATTGTTGAAGCTAAAATTAACGGTAAATTGTTACGTTTTATTTTAGATACTGGCGCTGGAACATCTGTTTTAGACAGGGGATGCCTAAGTGAGTTAGGCATTGAAGAGACACTAAATGTTGAGAATGCAGCAGGCTTAGGCACTTCGGATCACGCTATGGGAGATATAGAAGTTCATTCAATTGAGTTTGGAAATGCCTTGTTTGAAAGTCCTGACTTTGTGTCACTTAATCTTGACCATGTTCAGGTAGCGGGTGGTGAAAAGGGAGTACATGGCTTGTTAGGCTCTCCCTTTTTTACCAAATACCAAGCAGTTATCGATTTTTCAAAAAATAGATTAGAGCTTTTTAATAAAAAAAAATAAAATAACTAACCTAAACTTTGTTCTTTAGTCGGTTTTAGCTAACGCACCATGTTTATGGATTTTACTATGGCATGGTGCGACAGTTGTTATTGTTTACAATTTGTATTTTAAAGCTACTTTTCTAGTTCTTTTCTTATAATTTCAGCCCCTGCGCTCAAGGCATTTAGTTTACCTCTGGCTATATGGTGAGGCAGTGGAGCCATGCCGCAGTTTGTACACGGGTAGAGTTTGTCGGCATCTACGAATTGCAGTGCTTTACGTAGCGTATTAGCTACTTCTTCTGGCGTTTCGATAGTATGATTTGCTACATCAATTGCGCCTACCATTACTTTTTTACCGCGAATGAGTTCTAGTAAATCCATTGGTACATGCGAGTTATGGCACTCTAGTGAGATAATATCGATATTAGATTGCTGAAGCTTAGGGAATGCTTCTTCGTACTGTCGCCATTCAGATCCTAGTGTTTTTTTCCAATCTGTATTTGCTTTAATGCCGTAGCCATAGCAAATATGCACTGCGGTTTCGCATTTAAGCCCTTCAATTGCGCGCTCTAAACAGGCGATTCCCCAGTCGTTCACTTCATCAAAAAATACGTTAAACGCGGGCTCATCAAATTGGATGATATCAACGCCTGCGGCTTCTAATTCTTTTGCTTCTTGATTGAGAATTATGGCAAATTCCCACGCTAGTTTTTCGCGGCTTTTATAATGATCGTCGTAAAGCGTGTCAATCATTGTCATTGGGCCTGGCAATGCCCATTTTATTGATTGCTTGGTTTGCTTGCGTAAAAATTTAGCGTCTTCAACAAACACAGGCTTTTGACGGCTAACAGGGCCAACAACAGTGGGTACGCTTGCGTCGTATCGGTCACGAATTTTTACTGTTTTACGTTTTTCAAAGTCAACGCCATTTAGATGCTCTATAAATGTAGTTACAAAATGCTGCCTTGTTTGCTCACCATCGCTAACAATATCAATGCCTGCTTGTTGTTGGTCGAATAATGACAAGCGTAGGGCGTCGTGTTTTCCTTGGGTTAATTCATCACCTTGTAATTTCCAAGGTGACCAAAGTGTTTCTGGCTCTGCAAGCCATAAAGGCTTAGGTAAACTGCCAGCGGTAGATGTAGGTAGTAATTTTTTCATAATAAATAATGCCGTATATTTTAGTTAATTATTAAACGTATCGTTAAGCGCGTTATTACTGCTTGTTACTATTAGTTGTTATGACAGATAGCTAGTAGAGAATTGCTCAAGAACTCTTTGGTACGGCTTGATAAAATGCTCTTGCGCAAACTTGCCTTGCTCGTTTGCTAACTTGCCGCGCTCTTCTCGGTCATACACAATTTGCGTTAGTGAGTGGTCCAAGTTTTTTAAGTTTGGTTTATATGATTTACCCGCTGTTGCGTTGGCATTATAAATCTCTGGTCTGTAGATTTTTTGAAACGTCTCCATCGTACTAATGGTGCTTATAAGCTCAAGATTGCTGTAATCATTAAGTAAATCACCAAAGAAAAACAATGCTAAAGGCGCTGCACTATTTGGCGGCATAAAGTAACGTACCTGCAAGCCCATTTTTTTGAAGTATTGCTCAGTTAAAGACGATTCATTTGGTTCGTATTCAACGCCAAGTACCGGGTGTTGGTTTTCAGTGCGGTTGTAGGTTTTGTTATCTGACACACTTAGGCATATAACCGGTGGTTTTTTAAAGTTTTGTTTGTATGTATCCGAATTTACGAATGACTGAAATAGTTTGCCATGTAAAACCCCAAAGTCATCTGGAATGCTAAATTGAGACTTACCTTTATTATGCTCTTGTAGAAGTACGCTAAAATCGTAGTCGCGCACATACGATGAAAAGTTGTTTCCTACAATGCCTTCAATGCGCTTATTAGTTTTATGGTCAACAATATTTGTTTTTAATATTTCGATAGAGGGGAAGCTTTCGCCGCCATCTTCAATACCTATTTCAACAGAGATAATTTCAAGCTCAACAGCATAACGCTCACCTTTGGTGTTATCCCAATGGGCTAGGGCATTAAAACGGTTGTTAATCATGTTTAAGGCGTTACGCAAGTTTGCTTTGCGGTATTCACCTCTGGCTAAATTAGCAAAGTTGGTTGTGATACGCGTATTAGTTGATGGATGATAATTTTCGTCGAGTGAAACGCTCTTTATATTAAATGTAAAATCTTTTTTCATCGTGTTTATATCCAATTTTATAATTTAAACCTGATTGATGCTTTGCGCTTTACTAGCCTTACAACACAACTTACTAAGCTGGCTTAGCTGGTTTAGGTATTCAGCAGCTTTAAGTTGTTAGCAATAGTGTTTAGCGCTAAGGGATGAGTAATTTATACGTTGATTGGGATATGAAGAAAAACGGTTTAATTTCACATAAAACATGAGTCATATTCATTAATCATTATTGTTAGATTCGATTACGTAGTAATTGGCGAAAAAAAGGCACAAATCGATAAAAATAAGGTATGGATGTTTAGCCGTTTAGACTTCTTTGGTGCTGGCGTGTACTTTATTCATGTTGAACATGAGGAATATTCAAAGGGGTTTTTTATTGCTATAACAGTACATTAGCCAAATTTTTAGTAGGTTAAGTCGTTGCTTGTACTAAGAGTCATCACTGGAAACGTTTTAATTAGCTATAAAAGCATATACTTCAGCTCATCTAGCCTAAATGATAAACCGACTTTTTTGAGTACGTATATAAATGCTTGTAAATTAATAAAAGCGTTATTAGTCATATTAGTAGCAATGGTAGTACGTTAACTAAGTTATACTCGTTTTTTATCACTTCACCTATTGAGTACTCGTGGATATCAAAGGCACTTGTATTGCATCAACTATTGATGAGCATGGCCCTGTTTATGTATATCAAACAAAAAAGAATCTAATTCTCAGCTTTGACGGAAAAATTTATCAAAGCTGTATTAAGTTAAATAATATTAACGGGTTAAGCTTAGCTTATACGCAAGCTATGATGGCTGCGCTTTTTTTTATACCAAATTTAAAAACCGCGATGATAATGGGACTTGGGGCGGGCTCTATAGCAAAAAGTCTTTATCATGCGTTTCCTGCACTAACTATACATACCGTTGAATACCGTAAAGCCGTTGCTGAAATGGCTATAAAATATTTTGAACTGCCTGTGTCAGAACGTTTGTTTATTCACATTGATGATGCGGCAAACTACATGAAAAAAACGCAGATAAAAACGGATGTTATTTTTTCTGATTTATATAGCTCAGAAGAGATGGAATCAGATCAGGTGCAATCATCCTACTTACGTGATTGTAAAAATGCGCTCACTTTTGATGGTGTTTTAGTACTTAATATTTGCCATACCAAAGTTGGGCAAAGAGAAGCGTTCGATCAACTACTTGATAAAGAATTTGCAGGACAGATTTTTAGTTTTATTATTGAAGGCGGCAATAAAATTGTTTTTGCTTTTAACAATAAAATGCCAGTACTTAGTGAGGATGAATTACTTGCTAAGGCTCACACGTTACAAAAATTAATAAACGTACCAATGACGCGCTATGCCGAGCTTTTATTTAATTAAAAATGGTTAGTTTGATGTACTGTTAAATGGCGCGTTTGAATCCATCCGTCTATCTGTTGTTCATTTAAACTTGGTTAAACTAATCATACTCTGAATAAAAATAATAAAGTACGTACCCGTACGGAAACACTCATACATGGATTACTGTAAAAATATAATCGCTAAATTTATAAGCGCGATGCAAAAGCGGCCTGGATTATTGGCTGTATTGGCGTTTTTGTCGGGCGTTGCCAGCTTTGCACTTGTAGATAGAAAAGAGTCTTTTTCGCAAGTTATTGCGATATTTTTACTTTTTAGTTGGTTGTGGCTAATTATTGATAATTGGCTACGAGACAAAGTAGAAGAAAAATTTGGTGTGGCTGTATCTCCTAATGTAATGCGTTTTGCTCTACAAATGGTGCAACAAGAAAGTCTATTTTTTGCTTTGCCATTTTTTTTAGCGGTTACGCAGTGGGACCATCCTCAAGCATTTTTTACCTCCCTCATTGTGGTATGTGCGGTTATATCGGTAATCGACCCCTTTTATTATAAGAAGCTTGCTAAAAACCGTACGTTATTTAGTGTGTTTCATAACTTTGCTTTATTCGTTGTTTTACTTGTTACCTTACCTATTTTGTTAAACCTTACCACGAGCCAAAGTTTAGCTGCAGCCCTTGTAACGGCTGTAGTGGTTACTCTTCCGAGTTTAAACAATTTAATGCCTAATGCACGCTGGTGGCGTTTTCCTATTCTTGTATTTATTTTATGTGCTTTGAGCACTGCTGTGTGGCAATTAAGAAGTTATGTGCCTCCTGCTGCGCTGCGATTAACCGGTATTACGTTAGCTCATGAAGTTGATTTACAGCATAAAAAGCCAGTTGGGAGTATTAAACAGTTAGACTCTTATACACTGCATCATCAAGGTTTATATAGTTGGACCGCTGTTAAAGCACCAAGAGGCTTAAATGAAAAAATATTTCATGTGTGGCTTCATAATAAAAAGGAAGTTGATCGGATCACGTTAAATATAAATGGCGGAAGAGAGCTAGGTTACAGAGCATGGACCCACAAGGTAAATTTTCCTAGCGACTCTGTTGGTAAGTGGCAGGTAAAAGTAGTCACCGAATCAGGTCAGTTAATAGGTTTAACGAAATTTACTGTTACACCTTAATTAACTAATCCGGCTGTATTTTAAACACATAGCTAGTATAGTTTTTCTATTCCAAACTAATGGACATAGTTAATGAGCATTGCATTTGAGATTTTTATTTGGCTAATAGTTGATACTGGCTTGAGCTTTTTATTTTACTCGACCGGTTGGCTACTATTAAAAGTGGTTACGTTTGGGTTGTATAAAAGCGAGTTTAAAGACTTTGCATCTATGTTTGTCCCGTTACCGCACTTTTTTACACTTTCTACTTATAGCTTTCCTGTTTTTGCAATAGGGAACACCTCACTAATAAATGACTCACTATTTAAAATATGTATTTGTTATTTCGACTCTAGCGGGAGTAAATGCAGCTTACGCACAAGCAAAATCACAAGAGCACTACCAAGAGCTTGAAGTGGGCGTAGGCGGAAATATTAAGCATACTAATAATAACGTAAATTATAAAAATAAAGAGTTTGATTTACATATTCACCCATTATGGGAGAGCCGATATGTTACCGAAGGTCGAGATAACTTTGCCGGTAATGGTATTGCATCAATTGCTACTGAGGTTAACTATAAAAACTTTGCGGTGATCCCTTGGGCGGCCAAAGGTATTAGTAGTGATTATTCAGAGCTTAATTTAAATGCTATTTATACCGCTCACTTATCTGAGCGGATAGAGATGTATGTAGGCTATAATATATTAAAGCTCGCGAAGATGGCATTGATGCTCACGATAATGAGCTGAGCCTCGACGTTGCGTATTTTTATGCGGACGATATTCAGTTATTAAGTAGTGTTTATCATTCATTTGATGCCAGCGGTATATTTTTGGAGATGGCAGTAAAAAAAGATTTTTATATTAACGATTTACTATCAGTAGATATTCAATCGGGCGTGGGGTTTAATGCGGGGTATGTTAATGATGGGCACAACGGAATTAACAACGTAAAGTTTACTGCAAACTTGTCGTATCAGCTTTTTAATCAGTTAGCCTTATACACATATACAAGCTATAGCATTGCAGTTAATAAAGATGAAAAACGCTTTACAGGTGACGAGACACTTCGAAATATATTTTGGGGTGGTGTAGGGATAAGTTATCAATACTAGGGCGTGCTTTTTCAAGGTTGAGTTTGAAGCAGTGTGTTTTACTTTTAGGCAGTTCAGAGCCCATTGGTAAAACCCTTGCTGCATGATTAAATAGATCTTAGGAGCAAATAGTAACACACGATAAAGTATGTTTAACGGCGCGGTTGTTGCTAAATTTCAGTTTTAAATTTAATTATTATTATGCTTTGAATCAATAAACTATGCGTATGTGTAATACACAATAACTAAAAAATGTTAGTGTTTAGCTATCGTTTAAAAAAGTTGAGAATTACATATGAAGTTTTTAGTATTTTTAGGCACAGTACGCGATAGCACTCCACCAAAACCAGCTCGCTTGGGCTTAAGGGTTTCTAGTGCTTGTATAGAATGCTTAACAGAGCATTTTGGCGATCATGAGTTTGAGCTAATTGATGCGTTGGATTTTCCTAGCGAAAACGTATTTAAACCACATTTTGCATACGCTAAAAGTAATGCACCTACAGAGCTCACTCTTTTAGCTGATAAAATTAAAGCCGCAGATGGTTATATAATGATTAGCCCTGAGTACAATCACAGCATGAGTCCAGCCCTCGCTGACTTACTTAATCATTTTGGTAGCTCACTATTTTCGTATAAACCAAGTGCAATAGTAACTTACTCAGCAGGACAGTGGGGTGGCGTAAGAGCGGCCATTAGTATGCGCACATTTTTATCTGAACTTGGCTGTTTGCCGGTATCAGCTATGATCCACGTACCAAAAGCGCAAGATGTGTTTAGTGAGGATGGCAAACCTGTTGCAGGAGAGAGTCAATCATCGTGGTTTAATTATTTCTCACGCACGTTTAGCCAACTAATATGGTGGGCGCAGGCTGCTAAAGAGCATACCGAGGTGGTTGACCCGCAAAGTTTACTAAAAAGCTTTAAAACAGCTCCTTCTCAGCGTAATGCACCTTAATACTCGCTAACTAATTGTTTGGATTGATTATAGAAACATGGCTGCATAAAGTGGTATCATTAACGCTACATATTTTTAATAATGCATAATACCAATTCTCAATAATAGTTAATCAATTTAAGGGATTAAATCGCTAACTGCATTAAAAATTTTTGATATAGAACAACTCAATAACGAAATTTTTGCTTTGTTATCAACACGATTTTCTTGTTTCAAAATAGATTACTTAATTATGCGAATTGGTGTAAGAAACAAGGAAATTGTGTCTTGAAATATCTAGCCTTACTAAGTGTGCTAACGCTTAGTGCATGTAGTTCTGTTCCCCATAAAATTGAAATGAGCCAAAGTACGGCTGCAAATATGAACCTTATCGCTTTAACTGAGCAAAGTGCACCAAAGGGTGTTGCTGGCACTTACCAGTTTCATATTAAAGCGGCGGGGGCTCAGGGGAGTTGGTTGTATTTAAATACAGAAACTGATTATCGCGACAGGCGTTCAATTACGGTATCAATACAGCCTAATGTGGTAGCAGAGCTTCAAAGTAAATACGGACAACCAGCAGACACCTTTTTTATTGATAAAACAATAGAAGTAACAGGCGAAGCTAAACGAGTAACTATCGATTTTATGAGCCGTGGTAGAGCCACTAATAAATATTATTATCAAACGCACATAGCTGTGTCATCAATTAAGCAGCTTCGTGTTATTAAAAGTTAGAAAAAAACAACGCACTGTATTTATATACAGTGCATTGTGAAAAGCTTGCTTTGAGCTTTAACGTTTACACTTAAATTTACTGTTCTGGCACTATTTTAGCGCTGTTTTATTCAACGATTTCAAAACTCCTATTTAACCTATTGTAATCTCATTATATAAAACTAATAATTAGTTAGTTTTATAAGTTTGAGTACCTGTATTGAAAGCCAAAGAAATCCGCAATTTTTATATCAACGAAGAGCAATCTGTTTATTTGCTTTCGCACCGCGATGCTAAAAAACACCGCCAGTGGCTTAATATTTGTATTAAGCAGTTAACACTGCTGGGCTACAAAAACGTTGAAATGATTGGCTCAGGTGCTTTTGGTTTTGTGTTTGCAGGTGATGACGATAACGGCTTACCTTGGGTATTTAAGTTTTCGCGTATTACGCTTGCCCAAAGTGTACGCGACCGCCTAGAAGACGAAGCGTATATGCTTTCGCAAATTAATAACCCCTTAGTGCCTACCTTTTATGCTTTTGAGCGAATTAAAAAACAAGGGATTTTAATGATGGCGCGCGCCATTGGAGAGGACCTTGAAAAAGTATCGCTTAAAACAGGGCGCTTTAGTGCCGCGCAAATAATGACGCTAGCTGTTAGGTTACGTAATGTGTTGGTTGATTTACGTAGCCATAAAAATGGCGTTAGCCCACAACCTATAGTGCATGGCGATATAAAGCCTTCAAACCTTGTATGGGATGCAAACACTGATGCGCTGTCGTTAGTGGATTGGGGAAGCTCTGTGTATGCACAGCTCGATAGCGATGGTAACCCTGTTGCGAGTAACTTTATGGATTTAATGTCGGGCGATTTAAGTACAACTAATGCGCGTATGGGCGATGTGTACTTTATTGGTGAAGCGCAAATGTCGGGGGAGCAATCATCCCCACGATTTGACGAACAAGGTGTAGCC
>NZ_AUTL01000103.1:0-43416 GCF_000498015.1 Pseudoalteromonas sp. TAE79 | reverse complement strand
GTTGTATGCGCTAGCGTCGGCGCAGTCGTGTCGCTTTGGTGCGCAAGCCATCCCTGCAAGCAGCTTAGGGCTCCCAAAAGAACTGGCTAAAGTGATTGATGGCATGCTCTCTAAAAGTAAGGCACAACGTGATGGTGCCGGTGATTACTTTATGCGTAACATTACAACTATGGCTAAAGCGTATTTACCTGAGCTTGATAAAAAACAAAAAAAAGCAGATATTCCTTTTTGGTATGGCAAGGCAGAGCAACCCGACACGGTTGTATATAGTTCACGAAAACAGTTTTTACGCCAAGCCGATCATAACCAGCAATTACTAGATATAAACGACGCGCAACTTGACCGTTATTATAAAGAGTTTTTGTTTGATACAGGCGATAACGAAAAAGCATTTTTAGCATCAATAAGCCGATTAGCTAAGTACCCTGTTGTTGGTGGGCTTAGTTTTCATTGGAAGGATGAGTCGATGTTTGTTGAATCGTCTTTAATTATGCATGACGAATCATTGGGTGATGCGTTTAGTGATGCGATTAATAACACGGTGATGCTTGCGCAAGCGATTAATCAAAAAGGGTTATTTAAGTGTTGTTTGTTTGATGCCCGTAAAACCATTCAACTAGAGCGAGATGGCACGGGTGCATTTAAGTTTGATAGCCTGCCAGAGCTTGAATACGAAGTAGTCAGCATGAAAGCAAACGACATAACCCGCCCGCATTCATACTTTGAAGACGGTAAAGACCCTGATGAGCAACTACAGCTACCTAAAAAAGTTATTAAGTGCGTATTTGAGCTTAACCAAATTCATCATACGGGGTGTATTATTTTTGAAGCACTGCCTGACAGAATGAAGATTCACCATTACTACCGCTTACTCGATTCGAGCAAAGAGGTTGAGTTTAA
Organism: Pseudoalteromonas sp. TAE79; assembly: GCF_000498015.1. Lineage (NCBI taxonomy): Bacteria > Pseudomonadati > Pseudomonadota > Gammaproteobacteria > Alteromonadales > Pseudoalteromonadaceae > Pseudoalteromonas > Pseudoalteromonas sp. TAE79. Next base: position 42,516 of record NZ_AUTL01000103.1, on the reverse strand, counting down.
ACGCCTTCTTAATAAACTAATGCAATACGCGGTAAATATTACGGACGTGGGTGTTGCGGGCTTTATGAAACTCCCATATAAAAACACCCGTGAGTTTAGTTTATGTGAACAGCAACAAGAGCATTACTTTCCTAAAAATCCCAAGCTTGTATCTTTATAGCAAGAACCCTTCACTAAAGAGTGTTAAATAAGAAGACAAAGATAAAAAGAGCACAAATTGGTTTAACTTGTACTCTTTGCCACTTAATTATTTAGGTAAATATTACTAATTATTAAACACCTTACTAAAGGGCGACGTTGGTGATAGCTCAAATTGATGAGTTAACTTTTGCGTTTTATTAGTCGCTGTAATTTGATAGTGCTGCTTGTGCTCATTGTTACTAAATAGCTTAACGTTAAAGTTAACTTTGGTTAGTTTACTAGGCAAAGAGTAGCGCCCAGTAATGGTTACTTGGTCTATATTGTCGCTTTTATGTTTATGCGACGCTTCTGGGTTTAGCAAAAGCCCGTCAATAGTAAATTTATACTGATGATCCGCTAAATAAACGTTCTTTTTAACTCGCTTAGTTATTAGCTTTTATGAGCGTTAAACTCAACTATTGATACTTTGCCATCCTTGTTTTCATCAACCCCCTTAAAAGCCGACATAGGGATTGAAAGTACAATAAACACGTTATTATCAACAAAATTCAGCGTACCGTGCTCTGCAACGTTTGCTAATGTTGATGTACTCAATAAGCCCAATGTGGTTACAATTAACAAATAATTTTTCATATAAGGCATAACTTACTCCTAATTAAACTTCGCCTTTAACGCAGCGTTGAAAAAACGGATAAGTGTCTGTTGCGTAGTAGTGGTATATCCCATCAGGAAACTCAGGTGTTACGCCAACGCGGCCATTACATTCATCTAAATCACCAGAGCCTGCTACGTATTCCCAATCTTGTGCAAATGTACCTAGTGGGTATGTATCGGTAGAAGGGCGGTTTGCGCTTACAGATGTTATGTGTTGGTAGCTACCGGTCATTACGGTTAGCGCTGAAGTTGTATCATTTGAGTCTAAATAGCCGTAACGTGCATAAATAGGAAAGCCGTCTGCTGCCCAGCCTATTAGAGTCATAGTGGAGCTATTGCCACCTCGCAGTGTTACAAAGCCTTCAGGCATACCATGATAATGATATGTGCCATCGGGTTGTACGTGTGCATTGTTGTCGTCTGTTCCAAAACTAAACGTGTCTTGGCTTAAGGCTTCTATGTTCCAATTACCGCTGTTGTCGCCTAAATCGCAATCGGTGCCTGAATCATCGCAACTTCCGGCTGTGCCGGCGTCTATTTTAATGCCGTTAAGTACAACGCCTATCATTCCGCGAGGGCCACCAAGCATGGTTGCTTGTGTTGTTTCTACAGGCTCAAGTGTGTAGCTTTCATTTACTGATTGTTCAGAAATAGTATTTGGGTTATCGGCATTAGGGAATGTACCTACTTCGTGATCAGGTATGCCATTAGCTACTAAGTCGCGTGTAGTTCCTGTGCATGACCAATCTGCCACGCTGGTGGCCTGTACTGACTCTGACTCGTTATATTCACTGTAGCTATATTCACAAAACACGCCTGGGGTTGAGCTACTCGTACCTGTACCGTTATCTGAGGTGGTTGATGATGAATCTGTAGTTGTTGAGGTATCAACTATGCCTTCTTCACCTCCACAAGCAACTAACGGTAAAACAACTAGAGCCAAGGTGCTTAGCTTTATAGCATTTACCCTATTTGAGTTTTTAATATTAAGTGCGTGTAGTTTCATTGCTGCTTACCTGATCAATTAAGTTACTTAAACAATAATCAGCAATTGTGCAAATAGTGTGTAAACAATGATGACAAATTAGCAATGATGTAAATAGGCGAAGTATTAAAGCTAAGTTGAGATTTAACTTTATTAGATTGTGTTTTATTTTAAAATTTCAAAAAGTTAAACTAACAGTAATTAAGTAATATAAAAGGCTATCTTAATGGCTAAAATAAAACCTGTTGTTACGCTACAAAGTCACGGTATTTACTCTAAGTGGGACAGCGAAAGTAAAGCATTGCCACAAATAGAGCAATTTACAACAAATGTAATAGCTGAGGTAGATGTTGAGTTTGGCTTAATCGTAAATATTAAAAAGGGTAAAGGCGAAAAGCTTCACTATTGTATATACCATCCAGATATTCCAGACAGTGAAGGTGATGTAATGGACCCCTTTGAAGGCGATGTATACGTTAAAAACAGTGATTGGAACTTTTATTTAGGCGACACGCTTTGGTTGCCAATAGAGAATAAATTGGGTGATTGGCGTATGACTATTGAGCTAAATGGGAAAATTATTGCTGATAAAACTTTTAAGGTGGCATTAGAGGCAGAGCGTACTGAAACAGATTTTTGGAAAAACCGAGGGTATTGATTTCTATTTGTTAGCTATATGGTGTGGATGTAATAAAAATTAATAAAAGAGAATTGTAGAGCCATTTAAAATAGCTCTACAAAATTAAATTAGCGTGTTTAGTTACCCCAAGGGTTACTAGAATTAGAGCGTTGTTTACGATCGCGAGCACGTTGCTTTGATGCTTTTTTTTCCATAATACGTTTTGCATCACTAAAACTTAACTCACATGGCTCACCAGGTTTATGATCAGCTGGGATCACGCGATCGCGTGGCGGTAATTCGTATTGAACATCATCAGGCTTAGGTAAGTTTTTAAGACGATAAAGGTAAAAGTTATCTACTTTTTCTTGTGCCCATTGTGTTTTACGTAAAAATTTAACCGCAGACTTAACATCAGGATTATTTTTAAAGCAGTTAAGTTGTAAATAAGCGTGTAGGAGTTCCCACCCGTATTGTTCAACCAGCTCTTCAACCACTTGTTCTAATTTTACGCCTTGCAGTGGGTTATTACTGAAAAGTTCTTGGTTGCTCATAGGTGTTGCCTCATTATTAAAATACAAATTGCATTATAAATTTAATAACGAGGCTTTAACAGAGTAAATATCTTAACTTTGGCAATTAACTACAACACGACCACGAATTTTACCTTCCATAAGTTGCTCTGCGTTATCAATTACATGTTCGAGAGATATTTCTGTCGAGATTTTATCTAAATAATCAGCGCTTACTAATTTAGCTAAACGCTCCCATGCTTCGATTCTGTCGACTTTAGGGCGCATTACGCTATCAATCCCCATTAACGATATGCCACGTAATATGAATGGCGCAACTGACCCTGGTAAATCCATACCTTGTGCAAGTCCGCAGGCGGTTACTACGCCACCATATTTTAATGATGCACAAATATTGGCAAGTGTATAGCTCCCTACAGAGTCTATTGCCCCAGCAAAGCGCTCTTTTTGAAGGGGCTTACCTGGGTTTGAAAGCTCATTTCTGTCAATTACGTGTTTAGCGCCTAACTCTTTTAAATACTCACTTTGATCTAATCGGCCCGTTGCTGCTGTTACGTTAAACCCAAGTTGATTTAATAAATAAATAGCAAAGCTGCCTACGCCACCATTAGCACCCGTTACCAGTATTTCGCCAGACTCAGGCGTAATACCTTGTTTTTCAAGAGCTATAACACTTAGCATGGCGGTATAACCGGCGGTACCAATTTGCATGGCTTGTTTTGGTGAAATACCAGCAGGCAAGGGGATTAGCCAATCGCTATTAAGTGCCGCTTTTTGAGCAAGCCCACCCCAATGTTTTTCGCCTACACCAAAGCCATTTAATATTACGTTATCGCCATTTTTAAATTCATCGCTGGTGGAATTTGTAACCGTACCCACTAAGTCGATACCTGGCACCATAGGAAAACTACGTACAACGGGGCCTTTGCCAGTAATTGCTAAGCCATCTTTATAGTTAAGTGTGCTGTATAGCACGTCGATAGATACGTTTTCGTTTGGTAAATCACTATGTTCGATAGTAGATAATGAAGCACTATAGTTATTATCTTCTTTATTAATAACAATGGCTTTAATTGGGTTACTCATGGGATATCCTTTTAGACCGATCGTCTTTTAATTGGTAAATAAAAACGCATTAGGTTAATAATGCGCGTAAAAACATTTCTGTATACAAAGTAAGTGGGGTATTTGATTTAGTTAGCTTGGCGCGCATAACAGCACCTTCCCAACCAATCCAAAAGTACTCACTCATTAATTTTGTGTTTACATGGCTTGCAATAGTGCCTTGCTGCTTAGCTTGGTTTAAGCAAACTTCTACATGGTTTTGCCAAGCGGTGTAGCTTTGCATTAATCTGGTTTTAAACTCACCACTTAAATGGTTAAGCTCTTGGTTTAAGTTACCGACTAAGCAGCCACGTTTGTAATCGTATTTTTTCATCCCCTTAATTGCGCTTTGGGTAAAATTAACGATTCGCTCCAGTGGGGGAACATTTTCTTGCTGTAAGTAATAGGTAAGCTTGGCAATAAAATAATTGTCGTATGCATCAACTAACGCAATACCGTAGGCTTCTTTACTTTTAAAGTAGTGATAAAAAGAGCCTTTAGGTACAGCGGCTTTTTTTAAAATAGTATCGAGGCCTGTGGCACTAAAACCAAATTCGGTTAGTGTTTCTAGGCCCGTGCGAATAAGTAACGCTTTTGTATCGGCGTTCTCTCTGGCTATTTTAGGTGGGCGACCACGGCGTATTGGTGTTGATGTATTTTTGTTCATAGGTATATATTAGACCGATCAACTTTAAATAATCAAGTGTAAATTTAAATTGTTTAAAAATAATGCAAATTAGGCGAGTAATAATAACTGAAATAAAAGTGTCACGATTACATTTTTGTTTGGAACTTAGTCAAATTACTCAGGTCGTAATTTATGTACTTAAGTACATTTTAGCGATTATTGAGTCGCATTTTATTTAGCATAAAACCGGTCAAATTAAATGTTGTATGACCACTTACTTTTTTAAATGTTAATTCATTTTTGCATCAGCAGCTTAGTTAAAGTCAAACAATTTAATTGCTTTTACGATTTGAATTTTACATTTTTATTAACTATTCATTAAATGTAGATTTCACTAATGCTACACAATATATAAATAAAAAGGTGAGGATATTACCGATGAAGAGACAGAAAAGAGATCGTTTAGAAAGAGCTCATTCTCAAGGTTTTAAAGCAGGTTTAGCAGGTCGCTCAAAAGAGCTATGCCCTTATCAACAAGTAGATCCAAAATCAGAGTGGTTAGGAGGTTGGCGTGAAGCGATTGAAAACCGCAACATGTACAAAACCTAAAATCAATAATCGAATTTAAGCAAAAAGGCCTCCACATTGGAGGCCTTTTTGTTTGTGCGTTTAAAAATTAAAATGCGCTAGTGTCTTGGAACAAGCCCACTTTTAAATCTTTTGCTTCGTAGATTACTCGGCCATCTACTTCTACAGTGCCGTCAGCAACGCCCATAAACAATTTACGTTTAATTACGCGTTTCATTACAAGGCGGTAAGTTACTTTTTTATTAGTTGGTAAAATTTGGCCAGTAAATTTAACTTCACCCACACCTAGCGCGCGGCCAAGACCAGGGCCACCAGACCAACCTAAGTAAAAACCAACTAGTTGCCACATAGCATCTAAGCCTAAACAACCTGGCATTACTGGGTCGCCTTTAAAATGGCAATCGAAAAACCAAAGGCTAGGGTCAATATCAAGCTCAGCAACAATCTCGCCTTTACCATGAATTCCGCCATCAGCGGTAATAGAGGTAATGCGGTCCATCATTAACATGTTGTCACTTGGTAAACGGCAGTTGCCTTCACCAAACATTTCACCTTGACCGCAAAGGATCAAATCTTCTTTTGTATAGCTATTTTTAGGTTCCATAACACTTATCTTCGCTTAGAAATTGCCAAGTACTTTAGCGTACACTTGTACGCTAAACAACTCGGAGCAGTTAAAAAATCTAAATATTGCATATTAAATCACCAATCAATCAGCGCGATTGGTTTTTGCACTATAAAACCGCGCAATTACAATCAGAAATCATTATAATTGGCACTGTCTTATAACCAGTCTAAAGGAAGTTTATGATCCTTTTTGTTAACTCACTAACTGTGATTGATTTTTCTTACTTATGTAACAAACGCGGCGCCGTTGGCGAGAGCTGGATTGTTGATTTAACTTTGCACGGTAAACTTAACGAAGAGTCTATGGTTTTAGACTTTGGTTTAGTTAAAAAGCAAATTAAAGGCATTATAGATGAGTGTATTGATCACCGATTAGCAATTCCTACGGGCCTTAATGGCACTGTATCTGAATTTGACGAGCATAAAACACTCGACTGTACATTTGGTGAAAACAACCACTTGGCTATGAGTGCTCCTCATCAAGCTTATTGCATGATTAACGCAAACGAAGTCACTGTTGAATCGGTAACTGAATTTTTAATTGCGACTATTTTACCAAAGCTACCAGATAACATAGAAAAAATTGAGTTGTCTCTTAAGCCTGAGCACAGCCAGAGCTTTTACTATCATTACAGCCATGGCCTTAAAAAGCATGACGGTAATTGCCAACGTATTATTCATGGGCATCGTTCTCAAATTGGTATTAGCCTAGACGGCATCTCTATGCCGCGCTTGCAAAAAGAATGGTCTCAAAAGTGGGAAGATATTTACTTAGCGACTAGTGAAGATCAAATTAACGCACCTGATTTAAAACACCTAACAGCCAAAGCGGATGATGTATGTTTTGCTTACACATCGGCACAAGGCTATTTTGAAATGGCTATAAGCGAGTCTCGTTGCGACATTTTACCAGTAGACACCACTGTAGAATGTATTGCTGAACATGTAGCTGGCCAAATTAAAGCCCAATACCCAGAAAAAGCAGTAAAAGTTACCGCTTATGAAGGTGTTGGAAAAGGATCGATTAGTTATGTTTAAAACACTTTTAGCAACAGCGCTTGTTGCCTCTGCTAGTTTTAGTGCTATGGCGCTTGAGTTAAAAGGGCATTTAACTCAGGGCGGTTTAGTTACTGGAAAGTTAGAAAATGTTAAATCAGTAAGCTTGGATGGCAAAGACTTAAAAATTTCAGCAAATGGTGATTTTGTATTTGGCTTTGGTCGTGACGCTGATACTACTCATACTTTAAAATGGGTAGATAACAATGGTAAATCGCATTCTCAGCCAATAGCTATCACTAAGCGCGAATATAAAATTGATAAAATTACCGGCGTAGCTAAAAAATATGTCTCTCCGCCAAAAGAAGTTAGTGCGCGTATAAGCCGCGAAGCAGTTGCGGTACGAAAAGCCAGAGAAGTAGAGTCTGATTTATTGTACTTTTTAGATCCTGTTTTAAAGCCTGCAGAAGGGCGCATATCGGGTGTTTATGGTAGTCAGCGCTATTTTAATGGCGAGCCTCGTCGTCCGCACTTTGGCTTAGATATTGCGAATAAAACAGGCTCACCTGTTTACGCGCCTATTAGTGGTACCGTGGTATTTGCTGAACCTGATTTATACTACTCTGGCGGTACATTAATTATTGATCATGGCCATGGTATTACCTCAACTTACATTCACTTAAGTAAGCTTGATGTAAAAGTGGGTGATAAAATTGAGCAAGGTAACAAAGTGGCTGAAATTGGTGCAACAGGGCGTGTAACGGGTCCTCACCTAGATTGGCGTTTTAACTGGAAAGGCGAACGCCTTGATCCTGCATTACTAATGCAAGATACATCAGCAAACAAAAAGTAGAAACTATGACTGACGTAAATCGCGATGCAATAATTGCTCAGCGTATTGAAGACTCAACCACATCGGTAACTAAAACAGTGTTTCCAGGGCGCACCAATCATCACAATACATTATTTGGTGGTGATGCACTGGCGTGGATGGATGAAGTTGCATTTATAGCGGCGACTCGTTTTTGTCGTAAGCCTTTGGTTACTATATCCTCTGATAGAGTTGATTTTAAAGAAGCGATACCAGCAGGTACGTTTGCAGAGTTAATAGCTAAAGTAGTGCATGTAGGTAACACCAGCTTAAAAGTTGATGTAGATATACTCTTAGAAACTATGCACAGAGACGATAAGCACTCGGCTATTAGTGGTAGCTTTACGTTTGTTGCAGTTGATGATAACCACAGACCAACACCGGTAGTATGCGATAAAATGATTTATGGTTTTGACGAATTAAAGCTTTAAATACAAGATAGAGTAAAGTTATATGAGCACCTTAATAGGTGCTTATATAAAAACGCATAAAGAACACATCATACTAAATATTCATAAAGTATAACCTCAAAAACAGAGTTAGTATTAACTAAAAGAAAGTAATCAAACTGGGGGGGATTGATAGGGGTGAGAGTTGTTGGATTTGGATACTAAAAAGGTATGCTTTTAACATACCTTTTTGGTTATATTTAGCTTTTAATTACATTTATTAAACTTACATAAATACTTTTTAAAGTACCATTGCTGCAATCCAGCCAAATATAAGCAGTGGAATGTTAAAGTGAATAAACGTTGGAATAACAGAGTCTCTAATGTGGTCGTGCTGGCCGTCGGCATTTAAACCCGATGTTGGGCCAAGCGTTGAATCTGAAGCAGGAGAGCCTGCATCACCTAGAGCGCCCGCAGTACCAACAAGCGCAGCGGTAGCCATAACAGAAAAGCCAAGGTCTAAACATAGAGGTACAAACAAAGTTGCAATAATAGGCACTGTTGAAAACGAACTACCAATTCCCATTGTAATTAATAAACCAACTAACAAAATAACACCGGCGGCCAAAGGTTTATTACCATCAAAAAGTGCCGCTGTGCTGTGTACTAAGCTCGCTACATCGCCAGTGGCCTGCATAACCGATGCAAAACCTTGTGCCGATATCATAATAAAGCCAATCATGGCCATCATCGCAACGCCTTTACTAAATACGTCGCCGTTTTCTTCCCACTTAACTACACCAAAAACACTAAATATCATTACACCTACTAAGCCACCTAAAATCATTGAGCCACTTAGGTTTTGTGCGACAAGTGAGGCAAGTACTGCAAAAAGCCCGACAATCATTACTTTTCTAGAGTTTTCGACTTCAGCCGATTTACTAACAGTTGTTAATGGGAGCTCGGTGTATTCGCGGCGTTTTTTGTAGGTAATAAATACCGCAATAAGCAATCCAATAAACATACCTAATGCAGGAATTATCATCGCCACAGGGACTTGGGTATTTACAATGTCTAGGCCGTTATCAACTAGGTTTTTGTGCAAAATAGAATATAAGTAAATACCCCCAAAACCATAAGGAAGCACCATGTAAGACGTTGCTAATCCAAATGTTAAAATACACGCTATAGCACGTCTGTCTAACCTTAACTGATTAAAAACAACGAGTAACGGCGGGATCAAAATAGGAATAAACGCTATGTGTACAGGGACTAAGTTTTGCGAAGAAATTGCACAACCTAAAATAATTACTAAAATGAAGTAACTTAAAAATGTTTCATTACCGCTGCCTTTTGCATTTACTTTAGCAAGTAGCTTATCAGCGAGAATACGTGTTAAACCCGACTTAGAAATAGCAACGGCAAACGCGCCGAGCATAGCATAACTTAGTGCAATTTCAGCTCCAGCTGAAAGGCCAGAATTAAACGCATCAACACTTTCTTTTATGCCCAAGCCTGCAGTAAGACCTGCAACTAACGCGCTTATGATCATGGCAACAATGACGTTAACGCGAGCCAGAGATAGCCCGAGCATTAAAATAACGCCTATAACAACAGCATTCATAGTATTCTCTATTTGGAAATTTTAATTAATTTTATCAGATCTTTAGCCTGAGTTTTACGCTCTTTCGTAAAAGGTTTTTTACCATAGCGTACTTGGTTAAATAACTGCCTAAAAGTGTTTATAGATTGTGCAGAATGAGGAAGTTGACCAGCAAAAAAGTCTAATTGCTGACTCGGTGTTAAATTATCGGGTGTATTTATTTTTTGTTTTTTAGCCCATGCTTTTACTTCATAAAACTCTTTAACCATAGGCGCTAATTTAGCTGGGCGTTTTGGTAAGTTTAAATAGATAAAATAACCTATAAAACAAAAACCAGCTGTTAGTAAAACCATTAATGGTACAAGCCAAATATTTTTACTACCAAAAATTGATTTTAAAAAATCATTTTGTTTTTCTTCGTCAAAACCAAGTACCCAGCTAGACCATTGATAATCGAGGTTTTCAAGTTCCAACCTTAACCAATTAATAGCGGGGAAATTACTTAAACTCACTAAACCAAAATCAAGGTTACTTTTAAATTCGTCATTCAGCTCTTCGTTTTGAGAAAGTGAGCCATTTAAACGCTCTGGTGCAACAACGGCGGTTGCATCAAAAATAACCCAACCTTCGTTTTGTAAATATACTTCTACCCAAGCGTGTGCGTCGTATTGGCGAACAGTGAGCGTATTATTATCTTGATTTAATTCGCCACCTAAATAGCCACTTACTAGTCGAGCGGGTATACCTGCGGTTCTAAAAATGTACGCAGCGGCACTGGCATAGTGGCCACAAAAGCCACGTTGATTATCAAATAAAAATTGATCTATGGTGTTATCGCCGCTCATAGGAGTGGGTGTTAATGTGTAAGTAAATCCCGTACCTGAAAAGTACTGTAATAAGCTATTGTAAAAATCGCGGTCAGAGTGTGTATTTTGCTTTAAGCTTTTAGCAAGTGATGATGTTTTTACATTCTTTTTATTGGAGAGGTATTTGTAGCGTTTTTCTTCAAATTCGCCAAGCGGTAAAGCTGTGAAGTTAAAGCTATTTACATCGTATTGTAAGTTTTTAGCTTGGCGACTTTTTTTACGCAATAAACCTAGCGAATTACCTTCAACATTTGGTGAGTTACTACTGGAATACGCTAAACCATAGAGCCATTTTTGTGTAGCAGGCTCTGCAATAACTGAGTAGCTTGCAATAAGTTGCTCATCATTTTCGCTCTGCGTATTTGTTTTTACATTATTATATTTTAAAAAGTCAGACGTAAGCCACGCATTACCATTAAACTCATCATGGACTATTGCTCGCCAATAATAAGGCGCTACAGGTTTTTCTTCGTTAAATTTAGCTCTAAACACAAGTTCATCTGAGTTTGAAAGCTTTGCAATATCGAATGGATCGACTTGTTCAGAAAGCCCTGTTTTAGCAAGCTTAGGCCCAGGAAGCTGCCAAAAGGCGGGCATTTTTGGCAAAAAAAGCAGTAAAAATATAGCTAAAGGAAGCGCTAAAAGTAGCAGTTTACCGCTTTGTTTAGAGGCTATTTTTAAATTATGTTTGGACTCGAGTAAGCCAAGTACTGCAAAGTTTAATATGTATAAACCACTTACAGTTAAAGTTGTTAAAATGCTTTGGTTAAATAAATACACCGATGAGAGTGAAAAAAACGTAAGCGTTGTAATTACATGATAGTGTTTTTTGGTTTTAGCCTGTAGCAGTTTAAATAAACTAGCAAGTAGCAGCATGGCCACAAATAAAATAACCGTATCCGACATGCCTACTGTGTAGAGCATTAAACCCAGTGACACACCTGCGAGTATATTTGCCAGCCAAGCATTTGGCTTTGGTTTATTACTCAGCGTTATGTAAAAGTTCCATGCACAAATAAGTGAAAGTACACCTACAAAAACAAGCGGTAAATGTGATACAAAAAATACAATCAAACATGCATATATAAAAGACAGCGAATAATTTATTACTTTTTCGTTTTTAAGTATGTCCATTACACATCACCATTAAATGAGCATAATACTTCTAAGCATTGCTGCTTATGATGCTGTCCGGTATTTGTATTTATTGTTTTATTCGGTAGCTTTAACATAAAAGGGGTGTTTTTCTCGGTTGCTTCACACACTAAAAAGCATAACTGGCTTAACCGTTGTTCTGTATCTCCATTCATTAACGTAAAATCGAAGAGTGCATTTGCTGTTTTAAAGTCTACAAACTCTTTAACTAACAACTGCTGTGTTTTTGCGTAATGCTTCCACGACACTCTTTGCAAGCCCATCTCAGGTAAGTGTGGGATAAGAGACTCAAACTCTTCGCTACCAGATTGTGTAGAAATACCTTTATCGGCTTGCTCATCAAGCATAGAAACATGCGCGTCACAGTGAACCTGTTCAAGCGACGGGTATACAAATACATCTTGTTGTAATTGAATGTAGCTCCAAACAGTTATCAAACCAAAGGGATAGTTACTCGCTATTTTAATACGTTGCACTGAGTACTTACCGCGTGAGCTGTAGGGTAAGTTGAGTGTAAGTAACTGAGGTTTACTATCAACTTGGCCGGTATGTTTGTGAGTTTGCTCACTACCTTGATATGTTAAATTAATAGATTGGGTAACAGAAGGGCTTTGTAATTCAAATATAATACTCGGTTTTTGAGGAGCGTAGCTGTTAAATGCATCTTTAAATTTAACTGTTAAGCCTTTAGCGTTACTGTAGCCCATTAATACAGCAATAATCATTACCACAAACATAAGATAAGACATTATTAAAATTAAATTATTTTGATAATTAATGCCCATCACAAAGTTTAAAATAGCTACAACTATAAAATACCAACCAAGGGATGATGGCAATACATAAATTGTTCTGTGTTCAAGTGTAATTGAGTTTTTTAAATGTTTATTTTTTAATAACTTATTAAATACACTTTGCTTAAATGACTTAAATAAAGAAGGGCGCTTAGCTGTTTTTTTTGGCATAAAAGTTTATACCGGAACTAATACGTTTTTTAAAATATCGTTTACTTGTGCTTCACCTGACTCATTATGCAAACCTAATCGATGCTGACACACACTTACAAATACGGCTTGAACATCTTCTGGCATTACAAAATCACGACCATCAATAAAGGCCCACGACCTAGCTGCTTTAGCCAAAGCCATACTAGCACGAGGTGATAACGATGATGCAAAAGCGTTGCTTGTGCGTGTGTAATTAACAAGCTCTATAATGTAGTCAATAACCGGGCTACTTAAAGAAATTTGGCTTATCTGAGTTTGAATTGCCGCTAACTCTTGTTGGTTAATACGCTTAGGTAATTGGCTGTAATCTCGTTTTTGCATATTCAAAATTAAGCGTTTTTCGGCTTCTTTAGGTGGAAAACCTAAGCTAATGCGCATTAAAAATCGGTCTAATTGCGACTCAGGTAACGGGTAGGTACCTGATTGGTAAAGCGGGTTTTGTGTTGCAATCACAAAAAATGGATTTGGCAGCGTATATTTTTTTCCATCAACTGTTACTTGTTGCTCTTCCATTGCTTCAAGCAACGCACTTTGTGTTTTGGGCCCTGCGCGGTTTATTTCATCAGCTAAAACAACTTGGCTAAAAATAGGGCCTTTATGAAACGTAAAACTGTGCTCGGTAGAGTTAAATACATTAGTACCCAGAATATCAGCAGGGAGAAGATCACTGGTAAACTGTATACGCTGATACGATAAACCTAACACAGCTGACAATGCATGAGAAAGAGTGGTTTTTCCCATGCCAGGCAAATCTTCAATGAGTAAATGCCCTTCGCTAAATAAGCATGTAAGTGCCAGTTTTATTTGTTGTTGTTTACCAAATATAACACTCGAAAGATCGTCTATAATCGCAGTAACAGTACTATGCATGCTAACCTTATTATTATTCTATTATTTCAAGACGCTTCATTACAGTGTCTACTTTTTTTGTATTAAAAGGTTTTGCAATAAAACCTTTAGCGCCCATTTCCCACGTGTTTTGTACGTTTTCGAGACTATTGTGGCCCGAACACATAACAACATGAGTGTGCGGGTAAGCACTATTAATGTATTCCAATATCTCTGCACCGTTAGAGTCTGGTAAATCTACATCTACAAATATAACGCCTGGCGGTTTATTGTCCATAATAGGTTTGGCAGAGCTAAAATCAGCACTTTCTAATATATCTTCAAACCCTAAGTCAGTTAAAATTTGGTTTAGATAATCACGAATTTCCTTAACGTCATCAATAATGAGGATGGGCTCTAGCGGGCGAACAAATTCCATATGTAGGTTACTTCTATTTTGAATACATCTAAGTGCTTTAATACTAAGCTAACCCCATCATAAGCTCAAGAACGTTACTTAAAAAACACCAATAAATAAACTGTTTATAGGTTTGCCCAACAACGTATTTTTAAAGGATTATCTGCTCTCATATCTTCTACTAACTTATATTTTCATTAATTGTAATGAACAATAATGACGTATTCATAAGAAATTCCTTAATCCAATACATCATTCCATCAAAATTTGATGTAACAAATTTGCTACTTAACTTATTGATTCAAAAATATTTACATATGAATTCGATTTTTTGTAAACGTTTTGTAATAAAAAATCGTTGACCTTCTAAATTCATTCTGTGATTATGCTCAGCAGATGGGCTTATGCTCACAAGTGCAGTTTCATTAACCACTTAATGTTTTGCTCAGTCAGCCTCATCTATACACACTGAATTAATACCAATTTCATTAAATGAAAATGCAATTTAATAAAGTTGGCATCACACACCACACTAAATAAAGAGCTTATTATGTTGAATAATAAAAAGACTAAATTTGCAATTTCTCTCATAGCGGCAGCTATGGCTACATCGGCTCCAGCACAGGCTGATATTTCTGAATATTTAGATCGCGTTGACGTAGACTTTTTACTAATGCAAAACCTTCAGTCAATTCAGGCTAAAGAGGGTGCATTTCGTCCAGAAGATGAAGAACAAGAATCAGGATTTGGGCGTATTAGAGCAAATCTAATGCTTAAATTTCATATTAACGAGTTCATTACTGCCGATATAGATATTGCAGAAGAGCCTAATGACTTTGGTGGTGAAGATCGTGACTTTTCATTTCACAACGATTTTTATTACTTGCTTGGATGATAGTTCCGCTGTGTATGACACTGTATTTTTCATTTATTGATTACAACTTACTCGTTCCAGGGGGTAAAGAGTTTGTAGGCTTTTTAAACTATGAGTTTTTTCTAACTGATCCGGCTTTTTTTGAATCATTTTTTAACACGCTTTACCTAGTAACTGGGGGTTTTACTTATCACTATTTGTGGTGGTATTGGCTTAGCTATTTTACTAGACCAAGCAATATGGGGACGAAATTACGTTCGCATTATGGTACTAGCCCCATTTTTTGTAATGCCAACTGTGTCGGCATTGGTATGGAAAAACATGCTAATGAACCCAGTTAATGGCTTATTTGCACATTTCGCGATTTGGCTTGGCTTTGAACCTATCGACTTTTTTGCTCAAATGCCGTTATTTTCAATCATCATAATTGTGTCTTGGCAGTGGTTACCATTTGCAGCATTAATACTGCTAACAGCAATACAGTCATTAGACCGTGAACAATTAGAAGCGGCTGATTTAGACGGAGCTGGGCAACATAGTAAGTTTTTTTACATCGTTTTGCCGCACTTATCGCGCGCTGTAACCGCTGTTATTTTAATCGAAACTATATTTTTATTGTCAATCTTTGCTGAAATATTAGTTACAACCAGCGGTGGTCCTGGTTATTCGTCGACCAATATAACGTACTTAATTTACACGCAATCACTACTTCAATTTGATGTAGGTGGCGGTTCGGCAGGGGGCATAGTTGCAGTAATAATTGCAAATATTGTCGCTATATTTTTAATGCGCTTAATTGGCAAAAACTTGGAGGGTTAATTATGACTATAAAAGATAGCCGTCGTTCCAAACTAATTTATACCATAGCTGCATGGACAATAAGCGGCATGATTTTCTTTCCAATTTTATGGACGTTAATCACCAGCTTTAAAACGGAAGCTGAAGCAATTTCAGCAAGTCCAAGCTTATATGCATTCGATTGGACACTCGAAAACTACCGCGATGTACTGTCGCGTTCGCCATACTTTAACCATTTTTGGAACTCTGTAGTTATATCGCTAGGTTCAAGTTTGCTGGGTTTATTAATTTCTGTGCCTGCTGCTTGGTCTATGGCTTTTGTACAAACTAAAAAAACAAAGCATTTATTAATGTGGATGCTTTCTACCAAAATGTTACCGCCAGTAGGGGTACTTATTCCGATTTATTTATTGTTTCGAGACTTCGCATTACTCGATACAAAATTAGGTTTAGTAATTGTAATGACACTTATTAACTTACCAATAATGGTATGGATGCTGTACACCTACTTTAGAGAAATACCAAAAGAAATACTTGAAGCTTCACGTATGGATGGCGCAACAATTGGAGAAGAAATATTTCATTTTTTATTACCAATAGCCTTACCGGGTATAGCCTCAACGCTATTGTTAAATGTTATTTTGTCGTGGAACGAAGCATTTTGGACACTTATTTTAACCGCTGCAAATGCTGCACCTTTAACGGCATTTATTGCCAGTTACTCAAGCCCTGAGGGGTTATTTTACGCTAAGTTATCGGCAGCATCTGCCATGGCCATTGTGCCAATTTTAATACTTGGTTGGTTTAGTCAAAAACAATTAGTGCGTGGATTAAGTTTCGGCGCAGTAAAATAGGAGAATACACATGGGCAGCATCACACTAAAACAAGTCACTAAAAACTTTGATGAAGTTAACGTAATTAAACCACTCGACTTAGAAATTAAAGACGGTGAGTTTATCGTATTTGTTGGGCCATCAGGCTGTGGTAAATCTACATTACTTCGTATGATCGCAGGGCTTGAAGATACCACCAGTGGTAATATAGAAATTGACGGCATTGACGCTACAAAAACACCACCTGCAAAAAGAAGCTTAGCAATGGTGTTTCAATCCTACGCGTTATATCCGCATATGACCGTGCGTAACAATATTGCTTTTCCTTTAAAAAGAGCCAAAGTTAGCCCTGCAGAAATCGAAAGTAAAATTGCTAACGCCGCTAAAATTCTTAATTTGACCGATTATTTAGAACGAAAGCCAGGGCAATTATCGGGCGGTCAGCGCCAGCGTGTAGCGATAGGGCGCGCAATTGTTCGTCAGCCTTCGGCATTTTTATTTGATGAACCGCTTTCAAATCTTGATGCGTCACTACGTGTAAATATGCGTTTAGAAATATCTGAATTACATAAAAGTTTAGTTACAACAATGATTTATGTTACGCACGATCAGGTTGAAGCTATGACAATGGCAGATAGAATCGCGGTATTTAATGCCGGTATTATTGAACAGGTAGGCACACCTTTAGAGCTTTATAAAAATCCTGTAAACAAATTTGTAGCTGGTTTTATTGGTTCGCCAAAAATGAATTTTATAGATGCTCCACAAAATGAAGATGCGAATGTTAGCTGTATTGGTATACGACCAGAGCATATAACACTCTCTACTGAGCAAGGTACTTGGGCTGGAACTGTAGGTGTAATTGAGCATTTAGGATCGGAGAGCTTTTTACATATAAATATTGAAGGCAAAGGGACCGTAACAGTAAAAGCAGATGGTGATTGTCCGTTAAAATATGGCGATAGTATTTACCTAAGCGCACCGGCTGATAAAGTATTAAAGTTTGATAATAACGGTTTAACAATTCTCTAGAGCCAATCTTTAATTACCTTAAATAGCACCTTTATAAAGGTGCTATTAACTAAATTCTAATTACATAATCCTATGAAACCTAGGTATTTTTTATTAAGGAATGGTATATTTACAACTATAAATAACAAAAACGTTATTGATAAATAGATACTTCAAAATTAATAAAATAATTTATATAGCAGCATATATAATTAAAATTATGTAATAAAAATAAGGACTTAGTTTTCCTTCTATTTTAAGAGGTTTACGTGGTAAAGCTATCAAATACAGAAATTAGAAAGCTAGATGATGCAGCCAGAGCAGGGTGGTTATATTATGTTGGCGGTAACACACAAGATGAAATTGCTAAAAAACTAAATATATCTCGTCAATCTGCACAAAGAATGGTCGCATTATCTGTGAGCCAAGGATTAATTAAAGTTAGACTTGACCACCCGATTGCCAAATGTATGGATTTAGCTGAAAAATTAAAAAGCCGTTTTGGGTTAGATTCGTGTGAAGTTGTACCGAGCGATCCATCTGAACCTTCATCTACATTAGGTTTGGCTCAAGCTGGCGCGGCAGAAATAGAACGTCATCTAAAATCAGAACAACCCAAAGTACTTGCTATGGGAACCGGTCGAGTTTTACGTTCATGTGTGGATGAGCTAAGAACTGTTGATTGTCCGCAACATAAAATTGTAGCCATGCTAGGTAATATGGCTTTGGATGGATCGGCTTCACCTTATGATGTTGTAGTAAGAATGGCCGAACACACTAATGCAAAACATTATCCAATGCCATTGCCAGTTTTACCAAGAAGCATTGAAGAAAAAGAACAGTTACACGCACAACAAAATATTACCGGTAATTTAAAACTCGCTAAAGATGCCGATGTAACATTTGTGGGTATTGGTAGCTTAGGTGAAAAGTCGCCATTACATATAGATGGTTTTATTGATGCGCAAGAACTTAAAGAGCTACAAGATCTTGGTGCTGTTGGTGAAATGATTAGTTGGGTGTTTGATAAAAACGGTAAGCTTTTAGATTGCACAGTTAATCAGCGTGTAGCAAGTACGCCATTAAAAACAAATGCTAACAAACAGATTTATGCGATAGCTGCTGGTGAAGAAAAAGTGTTAGCCATTTTGGGCGCAGTAAGGTCAAACATGATCAGTGGATTAATTACTAACGAATATACAGCTGAGCGTTTACTTAGTATTGATTAAACAAATTGATAAATAAAGTATCTGTATTAGTAATACTAGTTATTGTAATAAAAACACTTAATGTCCGATACCGTCTAGTATTGGACATAGCAAGGGCGCATTTAAGCGCTCTTTCTATATATACATTAACTACCTATAATTTATATTATGTTAAATAGGGTAAATAAATACATAACTAAGTTACTCACCTTCATGAATTAACGTATAAACGCGATATTTTGACTATTTAATAAGCATTAACCTACTTATTTTAAAAATTAATGTTTTGCCTCTTTTCGCTATTTGTTACTTAAACATATAAAAATACCGCTTGGTTATTAATATAATCAAGCGGTATTACACTGATTGCCTATTCGCTACTTTATGCAATAAAACTTAACATATTGAAATAAATAGATTTTAAATTATCCTAGTAATTCACTAGAATAATTTATCATTCATAAAATCACTAATAAGCTCAGACACTTTATCTGGATGTTCATCAATAACCCAATGTGCGGCTTTATCTATTCAAACCAATGACGAATTTGGAATTGCTTCTTCTAACATTGGTGCATACTTTGGCTTTTGAAATTTGTCTTCTTTACCCCATATTATGAGTGTTTCATGAGGTAAGCTTTTAAGATCGCCTGTAATAGCTTCGGTATATTCTTTATTGAGCCTGCGCATGTTACTAAATAAAGCGGCTTTTCCTTTTTCATTACTCCATGGTGTTAAGTATATTTTCATCAACTCTTCAGTCATTACGTTCGAGTCGTAAACACCTTTGGGCATGAAATCTCTTAATGTATCAACAAATTCATCTACAGATGTTTTTTCTTCTACGCCTGGTTCTAGTAAAGGTTCAAATTCTGGTATTGGCCAAGAATCAAAACATACACTATCAAGTAAAACCAACCCGTTTACTTTATCCGGATGATTTACAGCCATTAATTGAGCAACACCACCACCAATATCATGTGCAGCAATATTAACTTTAGAAATACCGAGCTCTTCTATAAACTTACACATTATTCTACATTGCGCATTTATAGATACATCAGTGTTACTTGGCATATCTGGTGCTATTACCCGATATTTTGATGCAAGTTTGGCATCACATTTCGCCATAAAAATTTATTAGTCGGAATACCGTGTATCAATAATAAAGGTGTACCTTGTCCCATTTCTTGATAAGCAATTTGATGACCTTCTACTGTAACGTACTGTGTTTTGCTCATGCTTGTGCCTCGTTAACTTTAAAAATTATAATATTTCGTGAACTATAAAATTGGAATATAACCTTATAAAGCAAATTCCATCCCAAGATGAGTATTTTTTAGTTATTCAAAAATTATAATAATTTAAAGTCAAACCCAAACCCAAACCCTTGTAATACTTGGGCTCTAGGCTAAGTAAGTTTATTTGTTTTTTATTATTATAGAGTTTGATAATTGTGATTGTTAAACCACTTTATGAAGTGTGAAGCGTTTGCTCTTAAATATGCAACAATTACAAAAGCGAAGTTGCTACTAATTTGAAGAAATTATTCTTATTAAATAGTTTTTAGTAAGTAATAAGTAATAAGTAATAAGTAATAAACAGCGAACCGCCCTACTATTGCTATTAATCACTTTAAGAAAGATCTAATATTTTCAATTAATACACCTTGCTTAACTGGCTTTAATAACAAACCATTAAACCCAAGCTTTATATATTTATTATTACTATTTTCGTTTTCACTAAATGTATGCGCAATAATTTTCGTTGCTGATGCATCAGCGTGCTTTCTTATTTTTAGCATTGCGTCGGTGCCCGTAAACTGTGGCATGACTATGTCCATTAAAATAATATCGTAAATATTTTGAGAAACCATTAATAGCGCCTCTATTGCACTGGATGCAAAATCTATTAATATGTTTTCTTCTTTAAGCATTTTTCTTATTACAATTTCTATTAGTAAATCATCATCGACTAAAAGCAGTCGTGTAGTTTTATTTATAGGTTTTACTGTATTAAATCCGATAACTTCCATCGTATCTTCAATCGTTTTTTTCATTTTTTACCTCGAATATATTACGCTATATGTAACACCAACCGGCATTAATATTTTATCGTTACATAAAATCTACATTAAGGCGGTTGGTATAGCGGCCTATCTTTTTAAAATACGTGCTATTTGGTTTATTAATATGCCTTGTTTTACAGGTTTTAATAGCATGTCATCAAAGCCCTGGTTTACATATTTAGATTCTGGATCGGGTGTCGATGTATGTGCAATTATTTTAGTTTTAGAATTATCACTGTGTTTTTTAATTTTTAACATAGCATCAGTTCCTGATAATTCTGGCATTACTATGTCCATTAAAATAATGTCGTAACTGTTTTGAGATACCATTAACATTGCTTCTATAGCACTGCGCGCGTAATCTATTTTAATGCTCTCATTTTTTAGCATTGCCCTAATAACAATTTCAACCAGTGGATCGTCATCAACCAGTAATAGCGTGTTTTGTTCTTCATTAGTTAATGGATTAATATTTACTAAATCGGTAGTTATTAATGGACTGTTTAATACTTCTTGTTCATCATCTTTGTTTTGTTTACTCGCTAGGTTTACCAACATAGAAAGTGATATCGTCGTTTTATTTGCATTACTGCTAATAATTATCGCTTTCCCACCAAGCATTTTAAATATCGAGATAAAAAACTTTAACTCTAATGATAAGTCTTTATCATCTATAAAGCGTGTTATATTATCACCCGAAATGCTTTTAAGTTCAGTTATAAAATGGTTAGTGTTGATTAAATTACTTAATGAAAAGTCGAGGTTTAAGTAATTACGAGTACTTTCTTTTTTAATCTGAGCGTCAATTGAAAGCGTTGTATTACTTGATGAATCCAAAACCTCAGTAACTAACTGAATAACCAGTTGAGAAATTAACTTTTCATCGCTTGCTACCGTTAACTCTGATGTAATATTATTTTTCAAAACTATTTTATTATTTTCAGCCTCTTTCGTTAAAATTGACATGTTATTATTGATCAGTTTCTTTAGATTTACGTTTTTGGCTTGAAGCTTTAACTTACCTATCTCTGATTTATTTATATTTACGAGCTGTTGAATCACACTTTCAAGCTGGTCGCACACATCAGAAATATTCCCTACATTGTTTTTAAATTCGTTAAAGCTTATAGGATCTTTTGATATTTCAATTAATGACTTTAAAGATGATAAAGGCGTTTTTAATTGACGGCTAAGCCTTGAAACAAATAAGCCTTGAAACAAATTTTTCTTTTAATTGATTTGTCTGTTTTGATTTTTCAAGAACATCAGCGAGTAAACATTCTTTTTGATGTGCCTCTGTATCATCTCTAAAGTAGCAAACGAAACCATTAAAATCTGTATGTCTTTGTAATACAGTTATCCACTTCCCGTCTGTAAAACCTATATCTATTAATTGGTTACGATCATCATCAAGCTTATGATGTTCATGGTAGTGATTTATAATATTATTCTGCTGCGCAATACTTACCAGCTGGCTATACGATAGCTGACTATTTTGTTTATTCACTTGTGCAAATAAAAGGTTAAATGCATTGTTGGTGATCACAGGAAATTCGTGGCTATTAAAAATAGCAAACCCATGCGGCAGTGCATCAAGAGAACTTGAAAAAAGCTCTTCTCTATTGAGTATTAACTGATTTTTTTGTTTTATTTCGTTGTGTAAACGTCTTGGCAAACGTAAAAAATAATACACAAAGGCAAATACACAAAAAGAGATTAACCCTAATCTAATTAAACTATATTTAGTTATTTGTGGGCGTACTATTTTATTCATAGGTTGCACATGTAAGCGCCATGTAGGTGGAAAACGACTACTTAAAGCGCTAATACTATTTTTAATTATACTCGGGCTAACTTCTCCTTGTTTTCCTAAAGTAAACTGTGGTGTTACTATAAAAACGTTATAATTTTCAGTGTTTAATTTGCCAATAACGGCTTTTAAAAACTTACTTAAATCAAATGCTGTAAGTGTATAAATAGAGCCTTGTTTAATTTTTATTTCAGAAATTAAGAAGGCCGTATCTGCAACAGTAAATACTTCTACTGCTTGTTTATTCGCTCTATTATTGAATTTTTCTAACCAGTTTTTAAATCCATACGCGGCTAAATCAAAATTATTTTTTGACCAAAGTGCAAGTTGGTTATACTCAGAATCAAACACAATATACCCTTTATAAGTTAAGCTTTGTGAAACCTGACTCTGTACTAAATCATTAAGCTGCTCTTTTGTATAGCTATTTTGGCTTTGTAAAAAGCCTGCGATAACTAAATCTTTTTGCGATATATATAATCCTTGATTATCAAATCGCTCTAAAGCATTAAATAACGTTTTACGTAATTGCTGAGTTTGTTCATTGTAATTACTTTGCAGCTCCTTTTTTTCTATAGTATAAAGCAGTAATGCAGTGAATGAGCATAATACTAATGCAATTAAGAATGCCACGGGCGCTAAACTAAATACATGAATATACTTTTCCCCATAATTTTTTTTCACAGGATTAGTACTTTGATTACTTACTGAATCTGAATTTTTATTTAACTGTGTCTGCAATAATTGAGCAAATGAAATAAACTGATTTTTTTGTGAACCTATTAATGTTTTAGGTGCTAAATCAGCCATCAGCACTACGCCAATTAATTTATTAGTGACACTATAAATTGGATATTGTGCATAAAAGCGAATTAATTTGTGCGTGTTGTTTGATACATCATCAAAAAAAGTATCTTCAAATAAATATAGTTTTTCTTGTGTGCAGCGTTGTTGATAGCTTAATAACTCATTTTCGACACTTTCTTTATCGTTGCAGGTTATTAACTGCTCTGAATAAACCTCTCTAAAATCGATAAATTTAACAATTGGAACATCATAAAACTGTTTTAGTAGCGTTAGCGTTTCTTTAATTTCTGTTGATATTTCATCAGTTGGTGTATCTGCTAAATTAGCATGTGAGGTAAATATATTTGAGGCGTTCATTGACGTTCTCCTTCCCCTTTTGGGGGAGTATGTATCCACGTTGTCCTGTTTTGGCCGCTATGTACTGGCAGTAAAACTTTAAATGGTGGCGTTAAACTACTAAGAGCAGGTTCGCCTGTGGTGATATTAATTACTTGTTCTGCATTAACTAAATTAAGTGATGTTTTGCAATATGTAATACCTGGCTCAATCCCTATTAAGCTCAGTGTTTCACTAATGATAAGGTTATTTACTAAATCGATACCGACCAGCTCAAATGTGGTTTGTAAAATAGTGAAATGTTTCCGAGCTTTTATCGTCGTACCACACCATCATAGATGTACGGCCCAACTTTTTAGCTAAAATTAGTAGCTCGCGACCATTAACCACGTTCACATCAAGCGTTGTTTCGTGGCCAAGTGCTATACGCGAAATATCACGGGTAAAAACAAAGCGAGTATGTGTCCATTTAACTAAGTGTGATACTTTTTGTACCCGCTCACCATTTGCATTTTCTATATAATCTAAATGACTTTCACTGCCTATGGCGCTAAAAGATATTAGTAATAGTATAAAAGTAAATTTTAACATAAGCCTTTCCCTCAATTTGCTTAATATATAGGTAGCAAGTATGAGACCAAGGGTTTTTATTTTTATTATCAGTAGATTGAAGTTTATAAATGTGGTTTTTATTATTTTGATTCGCAAATTGCAAATCAATAATTCATGAAGGGTTTAACCAAGAAATGAGAGTAGAGGCAGGTGGCGCAAAGCGAATAAAATAGGCTCTGCGCTAGTTTTAGTTAATGCAAAGCGGCTGTAAACGGGATGCTTTCACAGATTTTAGCTTCAGCTATAAGCAGCTCTTCTAGGCGAACATCAACTTCTTCTTTTTCAAAGTATTCGTAAGCTAGTTCTACAAATAGGTTTTTATGTTTTTCTTCTGACTTAGCAATAGCAACATAAAAATCTTTTTCTTTACCCTCAGGAAGTGCTTGTGCAACTAAAGAAAAACGCTCGTGGCCACGTGCTTCAATTACACCGCCAACCAGTAATCGGTCCATTAAAAAACCATCACGACCATGTCTAAACAGTGCACGTATTTGTTTTATGTACGGGTCTTTTTTGTCGTCACCTAAGTTTACATCTCGCTCTAAAAGCAATCTAAGTACTTGTTTAAAGTGTATTAATTCTTCTAGCGCTAAGTCGGTCATAGCTTTTACTAATTTACGTTTGTCTGGATAATGCGAAAGCATAGACATAGCCATACCCGATGCTTTTTTTTCCGCAGCGGCGTGATCTTGTAAAAAAGTATTAAAGTCAGCAAGGACAACTTCGGTCCATTCAAATGGGGTGTGGTATTTTAATTCAAACATGTTCTGTACAACTTAAATAATAATGCGGGGATTTTAACGTATTTGATTTAAAAAATCTTGTAAGGCAGTAATTTATCTATGCGCCCTTTAGCCGTAGACTCAACTTTTAACGGGTGTTTAATATCGTTCCATGCGGTGACTTTTCCGCCCACATTCATTTTTTCAAAATCAGTTTTATCACTTTCTAACCCTAAAAAATTACACAACTTTTTGTAACTATTAGGCTTTGCTATATCAATGGATAAAAAATCGTCGTCACGGTTATTAAAGTACGTTTGAGCATCATTAAAATGTGTATCATAACAGTCTGCTAAGTAACTATCGTCGCTAATATTATCAAGCGAAAGCTCACTAAACGTATTTAAATAACAGCGTTTTATATGAATATTAAAGCCCCCGTCTGCACGGGTTAAATTAGTGTGCATACGCGTTAAAAGCTGCTTTATTGAAGGTAGCCATGCACTCAATTCGCGCTCTAAATAAATAAACTTAGAGTCTGGGTAATGAATATCAAGTGCTTTAAAGTCGTTAAATATGGGAGTGTCGGCAATCGCGTTAGCATTTTCAAAACAAGCATTAGTATACGCGGTATGCGCCGTTGTAATGCCGAGCTCTAAAAATGCGTGGCACACACTGGTTGTGCCGGTACGCGGTAAACCTATTATAAATATTTTGCTCATTAGCTTTTCTTTAATTAGCCACGTGTTACTAGCAATAAAAAGGCGCTAACAATAATCACCAAAAATGTAGCAATAGTACCAATTTGGCGATATTTCAGACTTTTTTCTACTATGCCTAAATTTTGAAATACACGCCCTATTAATAACGCACCACCTAATATATGGCAGTAATGGCTAGCAAGTCCTTGGTACTCTGCCAAAAAGAGTAAAATTAAAGCAATTGGCACGTATTCCATAAAGTTAGCGTGGGCACGTACAGCACGTTGCAGCGTTGCGTTACCGTTATCACCAAGTGATATCTGCTCAGCGCGGCGCACTTTTATTACGTTAAAGCTCAAATAAATGTAAAAGAAGGCAAGTAATGCAGCATAAGTTGAAATGATCACGGCGTTTTCCTGTTATTTTTATCGCATAAGCATGCGCTTTATTATTGTGGGCGTGATAATAACATATAAATTTGAGCAGCATTATCAGAAGTTTAATAAATGCCTATGCTAAGCTAGGGTATTAAGTAAGTAGAAATTACATAAGGATTTTATGTTTGTACCTCGCAAAGTAGCCGACAGTTACCGTGAAATGATTAACAGTATTGGCTTTTACCCTTCGATGCTTTCAGTGGGCTTTTTAGCATTTGCCATTATTACTATGTCGGTTGAATATTTAGCGCCTATTGAGCAGCTAAAATCGTTTATATCGGTTGTACTTGTTGATAGCGCTGAAAACGCACGTACTATTTTAAGCACCTTAGCGGGGAGTATTATTTCGCTTACCGTGTTTAGTTTTTCAATGGTAATGGTCGTTTTAAATTCGGCCAGTGCGAGTTTATCGCCCCGCGTAGTACCTGGGCTTATTACGCGTAAATCACATCAAATGGTTTTGGGCTTTTATTTAGGCAGCATAATTTACTCAATTATTATGCTTATAAATATTAATAAACTTGAAGGTGGCAGTACGGCTATTCCTTCAATTGGTGTGTTATTCGCACTTGTTTTTGGATTGATTTCATTAGGTTTATTTGTATTTTTTATACATTCAATCTCTCGTGCTATTCAGGTTGATAACGTATTAAATGGCTTGTTTAGCCAAACTAAAAACGAAATTAAAACAATAATACAAAGACAACAAGAGAACCCACTTGAAGACTTTCCAGACTTTAGCAAGTGGCATTCGGTTAGCAGTAAAACGGAAGGGTATTATAAAGGCGTACATATCGATAAGCTGTGTGCCATTTTGGCAGAGCAAGATATAAAGGTGTATATCTCTGTTAACCAAGGCTATTTTACAGTTAAAGGTTACCCGTTTTTAAAATGTAATAAAGATATAGCAAACGATGAAGAGTTGATAAATAAAATTCTCGACTGCTTTATTTTTTATATAGAAGAGTACATTAGCGATCATTACCGTTATGGGTTAACGCAAATATCTGAGATTGCAGTTAAGGCAATGAGCCCGGGCATAAACGATCCTGGTACTGCGGTTAAATCAATTGATATGCTGAGTATTTTACTTATTCAACGACTTTCAATTAACGATATTAACTACTCGTTTAAGCACAGTGATAATGCCCCATTGTTGTACCTTCACGAAACAAGCTTTGATGAGTTATTACACGACAACTTTACACCGCTGCGTAATTACGCCAAAGGCGATGCATACGTAATGACAAACGTGCTTGAGGCATTTAAAAATATTTTGTTTGTTGCCCATAAAGATACCGATGCACGCAACAGTTTATTTAATTATTTAAATGCGATTGTTGATGACATAAATGAACATGTAACTAATGAATACGACAGACGCGAAGTGACTAATATGCTCAACTCAATAGCGCGTATTAGCCAAGAGCAAGGTGAGAAGTTGGTGGCACGTTTTGAGCACCACTAGGGCGTGTTGAATTATTTGGATTGAAATTTGTTCAATCTAGGGGCGATTAAATCGCGGCGCGAGGTTTGTAACCTAGTGGGCTAAGTAAAAACCGAGCAACATAGAGTTAATCGTCCCTAGGAAGAACCTATATTTTAATCTATGTAGTACACAGCATAGCTTGAGGCTGTTACTTTAATCTCTCCAGCATGGTAGGCATCAGGTACATAGTTACTTGGTGCGCTATCAGCCATCATTACTTTTTCTGCGCGCATATAAGGCTGCGACTGCACATTGAGTGGACTTAGTGACGCGCTGTATAATCCTTTTAAATCAACGTCATAATCTTCACTAAACTCTTTTGCAGCATCCCGTGCGTCTTTAATTGCTAACTTTTGCGCTTTTTTATGCAGCTCGTTGTAGTTGCTTGCTAAAAATTGCGTTTGATTAATTTCGTTAATACCGTTGTTAACTAAGCTTTGTAGTAACTCAGGGTATTTATTTATATCGCTGAGTTTTACTGTTAACGTACGAGAAACCTTAAAGCCTTTAAATTCTTGATTACCGGTAGTGCGGTTATATTGGCTATCACGGTTTATTGAGATTTGCCCGGCGTTTATATCTCCCTCTTTAACACCAATTTCTTTTACGAGCTTAATTGCTTTAGCGATGGTCAAGTCGGTTTTATTTTTAGCAGCAATTAAGTCTTTATCAACTTCGGTAATACCTACGCTAAGCTGCACGTAATCTGGCATTGTGGTAAGAGTCGCTTCGCCCTTAACATAAATATGAGGAGCATCGGGAGTTGCAGCCGCCAGTGCATCAAAACTAAGTACGTTAAAAGCCAGTGCACTACCTAAAACAAGAGTCAGTGTTTTCATTAAGTCGATCCTTTAATTATGTAAAAGCAAGTAAACACCGTACGTGGTTAATTAAATATGAACAAGCACAAAAAAACAGGCAATTGCCTGTTTTTTGTTAAGCGTTGTAACTAATGCTATTACGCCATTTACTTTTAATTACTTATAAACCTAATTAAACACTACAACGTTTATAGTTACGGTATTTTGGTAACCAGTAATTTTTGTCGATTGCTGCCCATAATGCATCATCCGTAATCTCAAGAGCAACGCCCTCTTCGATTGCTTTTTTAGCGATGGCAAATGCAATACGTTTACTTAGCGTTTCAATTTCAGTCAAGGCTGGTAATAAACTACCTTTACCTGTGTTTGCACGCGGCGACGACTCTGCAAGCATTTCGCTAGATACACTTAACATTGCATCTGTAATGCGTGTCGCTTTAGCGGCAATAACACCTAAACCAATACCCGGGAAAATATAACTGTTGTTACATTGTGGGATTGGGAACATCTCGCCATTGTACTCAACAGGATCAAATGGGCTACCTGTGGCAACAAGTGCTTTACCGTCAGTCCACTTAATCACATCAGCAGGATGCGCTTCTACTTGCTTAGATGGATTACTTAATGGGAAAATAATTGGCTGTTCACAACCGGCATGCATAGCGCGTATTACTTGTTCTGTAAATAAGCCAGGTTGACCAGAAACACCAATCAAAATGTCAGGCTCAGCACAGTGCATAACATCAAGCAGTGATGCGTACTCGCCGCTGTATGTCCAATCACTTAACGAGCCTGTAGGTTGTGCAAGTGCTTGTTGGAAATCGCGTAAGCCTTCCATACCCTCACTAAGCAAACCAAAACGGTCAACCATAAATACTTGGCTACGCGCTTGTGCTTCTGAAATACCTTCAAAAACCATTTGGCTAATAATTTGCTCAGCAATACCACAACCAGCAGAGCCTGCACCCACAAAAACTACTTTTTGCTGGCTTAGGGTTGAATTTTTAACACGACACGCAGCAAGTAAAGAACCGACCGTTACAGCCGCAGTACCTTGAATGTCATCGTTAAAGCTACAAATTTCATTGCGGTAGCGCTTAAGTAATGGCATTGCATTTGGCTGTGCAAAATCTTCAAACTGAAGTAATACATTTGGCCAGCGACGTTTAACCGCTTTAATGAATAAATCTAAAAACTCATCATATTCGTCTTGAGCAATTCGCTTATGGCGTGCGCCCATGTACATAGGATCGTTTAAAAGCTTTTCGTTATTAGTACCCACATCAAGCATTACAGGCAATGTGTATGCTGGGCTTATACCACCACACGCTGTGTAAAGTGACAATTTACCAATTGGAATACCCATGCCACCAATACCCTGATCGCCAAGGCCTAAAATACGCTCGCCATCGGTTACAACAATAACTTTTACTTTACCTTTGGTAGCGTTGCGTAAAATGTCGTCAATTTGGTAGCGATCTTCATACGAAATAAATAAACCACGTGCGCTGCGATAAATGTCAGAGAATTTTTCACAAGCATCGCCCACTGTCGGTGTGTAAATGATTGGCATCATTTCTTCAAGGTGGTCACGCACTAAACGGTAGTAAAGTGTTTCGTTGTTATCTTGAATCGCACGTAAGTAAATATGCTTATTAAGGTTGTCGGTAAAGCTAGAATACTGCTGATAACAACGCTCAACTTGCTCTTCTATTGTTTCAAAGCGAGGAGGAAGTAAACCAGCAAGATTGAAATTTTCGCGTTCTTTTTTACTAAAGGCGCTGCCTTTATTTAATAGCGGTGTTTCAATTAGGCCAGGGCCAGAATGATGAATATATAAGTAGTTAGGATCAGTATTAGTTGTCATATTTCCAGGCTTTAACGGAGTCTTAAGTTATGATCTGTCATTATCAGTGTTAGAGGTTTAATTGCAACGACAATTAAGCTAGTCAGACCATTGAGAGAAAATACATGCAGGCTTCACTGCCCGCATGTATATTATACATAATTTAAAATTGTATAGTGGCGTTATTATCAGTTAAATCAGATAACGCAACACCTTCACGGCGCGGATCAGCGCCACCATATAAGGTATTATTTTTAACTTCAACTGCGTGTAAGCCTGAGTTTAAATCAATAATACGTACATTGTGGCCGCGTTTAGTAAGCGCAGGCGCAATGGCTTCAATGGTTGTGCCTTTTTCAAGGCTGGTGTAATCGTTACGATTTGTTGTACGCGGTAAGTTAATGGCGTCTTGCGCTGATAAATTCCAGTCAATAACACCCACAACAACTTGTGCAACGTAATCGATGATACGGCTACCACCAGGTGAGCCTACGATTAAGCGTAAGCTACCATCTTTATTAAATACCATTACCGGTGACATAGAGCTACGCGGGCGTTTACCAGCCTCTACACGGTTTGCTACAAGCTTGCCGTTTTTACGTGGCGATAACGAAAAGTCAGTTAGTTGGTTATTTAAAATAAAGCCATTAACCATAACCGTAGAGCCAAACGCCATTTCAATTGAACTGGTCATCGAAACTGCATTGCCTTTACTATCTACAATAGATACATGTGAGGTAGAAGGTAACTCGTATGAATCATCCATTGCATAACTTAAGTACCCTACAGGATTACCTGCTACGGCTTTTTGGTCTGTTTCGGTAATTAATTTAGCGCGTGAGGCAATATAATCTTTGTTTAAGAGCTCTTGTGTAGGTACTTGAGTAAAATCGGGATCGCCCATGTACATATCGCGATCGGCAAATGCAATACGCGAAGCTTGGCTAAAGTAATGAATCGCCTTTTCGCCATTTGGCTTAAGTGCGCTCATATCTTTATGTTCAAGCAAGCCAAGCATTTGCAGTACTGCTACGCCGCCACTACTTGGTGGTGCCATAGAACACACGTTATAAGCACGGTATTGAATACATACCGCATCGCGCTCTTTACTTTTATAATCTGCTAAATCTTGTACGCTTAATTTACCAGGGGCAATTTTAGAGTGTTGTACCGCATTAACCATTTGTTTTGCATTTTCGCCTTTGTAAAATGCATCAATGCCCTGCTTTGCAATGTCTTTGTACAAATCAGCAAGTGGTTGATTCTTTTTAACACTACCCACTTCAATTAATTTACCATTTGGGTAAAAGTATTCGTTAATAATTGGCATGCTCAACACGCCAGGGTTTAACTGTCGGGCTAATAAGCCATGTAAACGCGGCGAAACTACAAATCCTTGTTCTGCAAGTTCAATAGCCGGTTTAAAAAGCGCTTCCCACGGTAATGTACCGTATTGTTTATGTGCGCTTGCAAAGGCATGTAAAATACCGGGTACACCAACAGAGCGTCCACCTACTACGGCTTCAATCCATTTAACGGCTTTACCGTGTTTATCTAAAAACAGCGTTTCGTCTGCATTTGCAGGTGCAGTTTCGCGGCCATCAAAACTAGTCAATTTATTGTTAGCTTTGTTGTAATACATCATAAATGTACCACCGCCAATACCTGAGGATTGCGGTTCAACTAAAGTAAGCACTAGTTGAGTAGCAATCGCAGCATCTACGGCACTGCCGCCTTGGGCTAAAATTTGTTGACCGGCTTTTGAGGCATATGGATTTGCCGCAGCTACCATGTATTTATCACCTTGCACTACTTTTTTATGGATTAATCCGGTAGCAGCTTCAGGTTCGCGAGTTTCAATTTGAGTTGTTTGCTGTGCAAATGAAGGCAGTGATACTGCGCACAGCCCAATGGCAAATAATGAGTTAAGTTTAAAATGCATAAAAATACTAAAAACACTTAATTACGTAGTTGTATTTGGCATCTTAAAGTTAAACGGGCACAATATGCAAAAATTTTGACTAAAAAAATATAATAAAATGCTTAATTTACCTATTCAACCTCGTTATATATTATCGCCTATTATTTTGCTGCTTTTTAGTACCATTTTTGCTGCATTTGATTTAAATAGTTTACTTGAATTTAACCGAAGCCTAATTGATGATGGCGAACTGTGGCGAATTTTTTCTAGCCAATTTGTTCATGCTAATTGGGCTCATTTGGGATTAAATGCCAGTGGTGTTTTACTAATATGGTTACTACATGGCGAATACACATCCCCTACTCGCTACGCTTTTAATGCAATTT
The DNA here is from genome assembly GCF_000498015.1 of Pseudoalteromonas sp. TAE79. Lineage (NCBI taxonomy): Bacteria > Pseudomonadati > Pseudomonadota > Gammaproteobacteria > Alteromonadales > Pseudoalteromonadaceae > Pseudoalteromonas > Pseudoalteromonas sp. TAE79. The sequence goes on along the minus strand of NZ_AUTL01000103.1, from coordinate 9,823 downwards.
CGCTAGCACTGTGGTGTGGACTCGGTGTTTATTGGTTTTGCCCAAACATACATATTTACACCGGATTAAGTGCTCTACTGCATGGTGTAATTATTTGGGGCGCAGTTAAAGATATAACCGTAGGGCTTAAGTCGGGTTATTTATTATTTATAGGCGTATGGATTAAAATAGCGTTTGAGCAATTTAGCGGCCCTAATGCTGATATAGGAAAGCTTATTAACTCCACTGTGGCTATTGATGCACATTTAATTGGTGTAATTGGCGGGACTCTGCTTGCCATACCACTGGTTATAGAGCTCTTTAAAAAGAAAAAATAAAGTTAGATTTTGTTCAACCCAATAAAAACGCCGCATTAGTTAACTAAACCAATGCGGCGTTTTTGTTTTTATAATTAAAGCTTAAAGCGTTTCTTTAAATAATTTATGAATACGGCGGTATTCGTCTAACCAGCTTGAAGGCTGTACAAAGCCATGCGGTTCAACAGGGAATATAGCTGTTTCAAAGTTTTGTTTTTCAAGCTCTATTAAGCGCTGTACTAAACGCACTGAGTCTTGAAAAAACACGTTATCGTCAACCATTGGGGCATTAATTAATAAACGTTTGTTTAAGCCCTCAGCGTAATAAATTGGTGAGCTGCGCTCATACGCAATCGGGTCAACATCAGGATGGTTTAATATATTAGCTGTATAACCTGTATTGTAATGTGCCCAATCGGTAACAGGTCTAAGTGCCGCACCCGATTGAAACAACTCAGGCGCGGTAAACAATGCCATAAAGGTCATAAAGCCGCCGTAAGAGCCACCATAAGTGCCGACTGCTTTGGTATCAACGTTGGCATTTTGCGCCATCCATTTAACGCCATCGGCTAAATCTTGTGTTTCAGGCGTTCCCATTTGACGATAAATTGCAGTGCGCCAATCACGCCCGTAACCTTTAGATGCGCGGTAATCCATATCCATTACTATGTAACCTTCATCAGCGAGCAATGAATGAAACATAAATTCACGAAAATAAACCGAAAATCCCATATGTGAGTTTTGTAAGTAACCCGCGCCGTGGTTAAAAATAACTGCTTTGCGATTTTTACCTACTTCACCTTCAACGTAATCAGCTGGGTAGTACACTTTTGCGTATATTGGTTGTTCGGTATGGCTCGATGGCACAGCAACAATTTTAGGTGCAGTTAGCTTTTTAGCTAAAAACTCATCCGACACTGTATGAGTTAATCGCGTTGCTTTTGTATTGGCTTGTGCGTCAGCTACATAAAGCTCATTAGGCATCGTAATTGTAGAGTGCTTAAGGAGTAACTTAGTTCCATCTGGGCTCAACGTGTAATCGGTCATGCCGTTTAAGTCAGTAACTTGCTCACTCTTACCAGTTTGCGGGTTAACGCGGTAAATTTCGTACAGACCTGGGTGTTCAACATTCGCTTTATAATAAATTGCGCTGTCGTCACTTGTAAGCGTTAAGTTAGAAACCTCAAATTGGCCTTGTGTTAGCGCGGTTGCACTACCATTAACTGGTTTTTTATAAAGCTGGCTGTAACCCGACTCTTCCGATAGGTAATAAAGCGTGTTCGAGTTATGTAACCACCCAAAGTCGTTAAACGCATAAGCAATCCATGCGTCGTCATGCAGGCGATGTTGCGACACAAGTTTGTTGTTTTTAAAATCTACAGTAGCAAGCCAACGGTCTTTGTTGTCCCATGCTTCGAGCATGATAGCCACTTGCGAGCCGTCATCGTTCCATACTATTGGGCTTTGCTCAAAACCCCAGTCCATAATAAGGTTAATACCACGAGGTGCCTTTTTGGACTTATATGTTTTACCATCACGTGCATAATTTTCTTTTTTAACTGCGGCTAAAACATCTTCGTCAAAGCCCGGTAAGGTATTAAAGCTAAGTGATGTTTGCTCTTTGTTAGTTAAATTGATGTAGACAAGCTTTGAGGTTTCTTGTTTAGCATCTGCAACACGGCGGCGTGCTTTTTTAGGCTCAATGGTTGCATCATTAGTGATATAATTTGGCATAATATCGCCATCACCACGCCAATCAGTTTGCTTTTGTACAACGACTAATAACGCATCACCATTTGGCGAAAGCTGCGCTTCTGCAACGGTATTTCCTTCGCCTAAGTAATAAGCCGTATTAGCAATTGAATCGTTTTGTTCATTAATTTGCTCACTGCGAGCTTGCTTATCTTTTTTATTTTTTTGTTGAAGCGCCACAAATTTAATCAATTTATGCTGCTCTTTAGCAATATACGTGCTTGGCTCTTCAATACCTTTTGGCTCATCAGCAAGTTTTAAGTTAGCAAGCTCGCTCGTTAAGCCTGTTTTTAAATCAACTTTAAAAAATACATTGCCTTGGCGGTAAACTAAATCGCCATTATTTAAAAATTGTGGCTTTGACTCGCCCGCTGATGTAGCTGTAATTTGTTTAAGTTCGCCGGTTTTTAGGTTTTTAACAAATACATTGCCTTTAAATGTGTAGGCCGCCATTGTTTTATTTTTAGAATAAACGGCTTTATTTGAACCCACAGTATGAAGTTTATTAAGAGCTACTTGCTCTGCTGTTTGGCTAGTAACCGATTGGCTAAATAAATCGCGTAGTGTATTGCCCTGCTCTTTTTGAGCATAAATAATAGTAGCCGAATCGCTCGCCCAGTAAGCACCCTCTGGCTGATTACCCATCCAATCCGGATCGGCCATTGCTTGTTCTAGCGTTATTTTTTGTGAGCCGATATCTGCTGGCGTGTTTACAACCGCAGCAATTTTAGTTGCTGGTAATGCACTTTGCTGTGTTGAAGAGGTGTTAGCGGTAGCGCTACAACCTGCAAGCATGACACTTGAGGCAACAGCTAAGGCCACTAACGTTTTAGATGAAGAAAAATTAAAAATCATAGTGCTTCTATACGGTTATTATAATTAAGCCGTATTTAAGCAGAAGCACTTAAGTTATTGCAATTTTTTTAGATAAATAGCCATTAAACAGGGTAAAGCTCAGTTTACTAGCGCTTCTCTTGTTAACAGGCGTTATTCAATTACCAAATCAAGCCACACCAGTCGGTGATCGCTCGATGCGTTTCTATCTTTAATTAAGCGATACTCACTACTCGTTTTAGTAGGCCAAAACACCCCACCGTCCTTAATTTTTAAGCCATAGTTTGACGGTAAAACGTAATCAACACGGGCTTGCCAATTAGCACTGTAATTTTGTGCATAAGGCACATCATACTGCTCTTTAGCACCTTCACTTTTTGGAACAAAGTGAGCATTTATTAATGGGTTTTTAAGTAATTGGTCGGTGGTATTTGTACGGGCTTTGTCCCCCTCAGGGGCTGCATTTAAATCGCCTAAAATAACAAAACGAGAGTGAACTTTTAAACCGCCCTTTTCGCCTTTATCGTCATAAATATACTTAGCATTTGAAACGTAATCGGCAATTAATCTTACTTCATCGTGGTTACGCTTGCCGTTTCTATCCTCTTCACCGTCAAATACAGGCGGTGTTGGGTGAGATGCAATAACATGAATTGTTTTATCATTAATGCTGATAGGTAAATCCCAAAACGATTTAGAACTGAGTCTAAGTGCTTGCCATTCTTGTGCGTTATACCAGTTTTCACCTGTTTTAGGCATCACAGGCATTTGTGCATTTGGCATGTCTTTATATTTAAAGGTTTGAAGGGTTCTTACTTTATCAAAATTAATTGGGTATTTTGACAAAATAGCCATACCATAATGCCCTTCAAAAAAGCCAAAGCCTTGTGCATCGCCCATCACGCCATTTTTATTGCCATCGTTATCTAAATCAAACTCGGTAGCTAGGCCTGTATTTACTGGTGCAATATAAGAGTAAGGGTAGTTAATAGCGGCTTGTTTTTGCTGACCTACATTTAAATAATGCTGATTAAAGTATTCAATGCCTTGCTCTTTTGGGATGTAATCAAATTCGTTAAGTAAAATAATATCAGGGCGAACACGCTGAATAATTTCCGCTATGTTCTTAATTTGCTGGTGGTTAGCTTTAAGTGCATTAACTAAAGCATCACTTTTAACTTGCTCACCTTTAGGCGTGTGATTAGTTGCATCCATACTTACATTAAAAGTTGCAACACGAAGAGATTCCGATGCAAATGTATTTAAGCTAAATAATGCAGTAATGGCTAGCACGCCAGATATTGTTTTTAGTTTCATTGTTTTACTTCACAAATTTAAAATTAGACTTTAACAGTATTACATATTCAAAGCCCATTTTTATGACAAAAAAATACCGGCTTAAGCCGGTATTTATATAAAGGTATGATAACTATTCACTGAGCACTAAATTGGCAGCTGCTTTTAAAATACCAGGATAATCTTGTTCTGGTAGGTACTCTGTAAGTTCACCAAGTTTGTCTGCAAGCTCACTCATATTAACAGCTGATACATTAATATGGCCCATTTTACGACCTGGTTTTGCAGTTTTACCGTACCAATGGCTCGTTACATCAACCGTTTTTAATACTTCACTTGGAATACTTGGTTGGCCTAATACGTTTATCATCGCGGTAATGTGTTTAAGCTCTGTATTACCAAGCGGTAAGCCTGCAACAGCACGCATGTGGTTTTCAAACTGCGAGCAATGGCAACCTTGTTGCGTCCAGTGGCCAGAGTTATGTACGCGCGGTGCAATTTCGTTAACGAGTAACGTGCCATGTACATCAAAAAACTCAATTGCTAATACGCCAACGTAGTTAAGCTCGTTTGCTATTTTTGTAAATGCATCGTTTGCTTGAGCTTCAACACTTTGATTATTTTTACCGGCAATAGAAAGCGTTAATACACCATTTGTGTGCTCGTTTTCTGTTAGCGGATAAATAGCAACATTACCGTGTTTGTCGCGCGCACCAATAATAGATACTTCACGATCAAACGGGATCATTTTTTCAGCAATAATCGTATGTGGCGCAAGCTCGGTGCCCGATGCAATAAAATCAGCCATTTGTGACCAAATCTCGTCTATTTGATCATCCGATTTTAAACGCCATTGGCCTTTTCCGTCGTAACCCGCTTGGCATGTTTTAATTACAAGTGGTTTACCTAGAGTTTTAACGGCAAGTTCTAAATGCGCTTTTTCAGTAATTAATTGGTACGGCGCACAAGTTACGTTTGTTTTATCAAGCAATGCCTTTTCAAGCGAGCGATCGCCACCGGTTTTAATAGCGGCTTTACCTGGGTAAAACTTATTACTGTTACAGCAAAGGGTTAAAACATCATCAGGAATGTGCTCAAACTCGGCAGTAATGGCATCAGCGTTTGATATTGCTTGCTCAAGCGACGTGTTATAAACCTCACCGGTTAGCGGGTGCATAATTTGTTTACTGCCTACATCGTATGCAACAACGTTTAAATTAAGCGGCGCTCCTGCAAGGCTCATCATACGTGCAAGTTGCCCTGCACCTAATATTAAAATATTCATTATTACTCTGCAGGGTTTGGATTAGCTAATATAGTGTCGGTTTGAGCTTTACGAAACGCTTCAATTTTTGCAAAAATTTCTGGATTTTGACATCCTAAAATTTGTGCAGCTAATAAACCCGCGTTTGCTGCGCCCGGCTCACCAATTGCAAGCGTACCTACTGCAACGCCTTTAGGCATTTGGCAAATAGATAAAAGTGAATCAACACCATTTAATGCTTTTGATTTTACAGGTACGCCAAGTACAGGAAGCGACGTAAAAGCAGCCGCCATACCAGGTAAATGCGCTGCGCCGCCAGCACCAGCAATAATAACTTTAATACCACGTTCTGCGGCTGAACTTGCGTAATCAGCAAGTAATTGAGGAGTGCGGTGTGCAGACACGACTTTGGTTTCGTACTTAATGCCAAAATGCTCTAGCATAAGTGCTGCATGTTCCATGGTTGGCCAATCTGATTTTGAACCCATAATAATGCCAACAGTCATAAATACTCCTCAGTAATGTATTTTAAAAATAGCGGACTTATGTCCGGTTTTAGGCGGGTATTATACCCAAACCAAGTTTAATTGCGACTCACAAAAACAAAAAAAGCCATGTTTAAACATGGCTTTTTAGAGTTAACGGGTAAATAGCTAATTAAGCTTCTTTACTCGCTAAGTATTCGGCGTAGTTGCCTCTAAAGTCGATAACTTTACCGTCTTTAATTTCCCAAATACGGGTTGCAACCGATGATACAAACTGACGGTCGTGGGAAACAAACATCAATGTACCCTCGTAAGCTTCAAGGGCTAAGTTAAGCGCTTCAATTGATTCCATATCCATGTGGTTAGTTGGCTCATCCATTAACAATATGTTTGGCTTATGCATCATAATTTTACCAAACAACATGCGGCCTTGCTCACCACCTGAAATTACTTTAACTGATTTTTTAATATCGTTTTGAGAGAATAACATACGGCCTAAGAAGCTACGAACCACTTGCTCGTCGTCGCCTTCTTGTTGCCATTGCTCCATCCACTGAAACAAGTTCATGTCGGTGGCAAACTCATCAGCGTGATCTTGCGCGTAGTAACCAATATTCGCGTTTTCTGAGAACTTAAACTCACCAGCTTTAGGTGCTAGGCGCCCTGCTAATGTATTAAGTAATGTTGTTTTACCAACACCATTTTCACCAATAATAGCAATACGTTCGCCAACTTCTACTAAACCTTCAAGTCCAGAAAACAACGTATTGTCGTCAAAACCTTGTGTTAAGTTTGTCATTTCAAGTGCGTTTCTGAATAACTGCTTTTCTTGATCAAAACGGATAAACGGCGTTTGGCGTGAAGATGCTTTAACTTCGTCTAATTGGATTTTGTCGATACGTTTAGCACGCGATGTTGCTTGCTTAGCTTTAGATGCATTAGCAGAGAAACGAGATACAAACTGTTGAAGTTCAGCAATTTGGTTTTTCTTTTTCGCGTTTTCGTTAAGTAATTGCTCACGTGCTTGCGTTGCTGCAAACATGTATTCGTCATAATTACCTGGGTAAATACAAAGCTCGCCGTAGTCAATGTCGGCCATGTGTGTACACACAGAGTTTAAAAAGTGACGGTCATGCGAGATGATTATCATGGTACAGTCGCGCTGATTTAACACGTCTTCTAACCACTTGATGGTGTAAATATCCAAGTTATTAGTAGGCTCATCAAGTAGCATAATGTCTGGGTCTGAAAATAATACCTGTGCAAGTAGCACGCGCAGCTTAAAACCCGGTGCAATTTCTGACATTGGGCCAAAGTGTTGGTCAGTGCCAATACCTACACCTAATAAAAGCTCACCTGCTTTAGATTCTGCAGAGTAACCATCCATTTCAGCAAATTCAGTTTCAAGATCGGCTACTTTCATACCGTCTTCTTCACTCATTTCAGGTAAAGAGTAAATACGGTCTCGTTCTTGTTTAATTTCCCACAACTCTTTGTGGCCCATAATCACGGTATCGATTACTGAGTATTCTTCGTAGGCAAACTGATCTTGGTTAAGTTTAGCAACGCGTTCGTTAGGATCAGTACTTACATTACCTGCAGACGCTTCGAGCTCACCACTTAAAATTTTCATAAATGTTGATTTACCACAACCATTTGCACCGATTAAACCGTAACGGTTACCATCGCCAAATTTTGCTGAGATATTTTCAAATAATGGTTTAGCACCAAATTGCATGGTGACATTAGCTGTACTAATAATAGCGCTACCCTCCAAAGGAGTAATGATGTATTTAAATTGCGCGCAGTTTAAACCAAAATGGCCTGTTTTTCTATGAAAGTTTAAAAGCAAACTACTGCGTTTTAGCCATTTATTATGGCTATGTAGTTAGTAGTAAAAATAACGGATTAGATTTAATGGTTTCGTTAATTTTTATTCAACTTATTCTAATTAAAATCCATAAAGTATGTTTTACAAACAGGCATAAGAGATTAGAAATTACGATACAAATTAGAGTAAAAACACTTTTAACGTGTTTGTGTGTTTACTTAACTCATTTTTGTTCACCCTATAATAATAAAAAGTTATAATTATGAAAATAAAGTACTTTTAGAGCTTTTGCACTAGTTACTACTTTTTAACCAAGATGAAATTAATTCAAATTACAATTTTTACACATCGCTAATTCCTCATCCTATTTACCTATCAAACCATTAAAAACATAAACTTTTGCAACACCTGAAAAACAAAATTAACCTTTAGTGAATATCCGTTAAGTTTAACAGTTAATTTTATTGAGTATTTTTCACTTTTGAGCCGTTTATTGCTTTGTTAGTCTTCGAATCTGAATTTTTACCTACGTAAAAAATTGACCAATTTACACAGGGCAACACACAAGATGAGCAAAAAATTAGCGACGCTTTTTAGCGCAAGTATTGTATTCGCACCCGCTGTTTCGGCAGTAGAATTATACAAAGATGACAAAAATACTGTTGAAGTTGGTGGATATCTTGATGTGCGTGTTATTAATACACAAAACGAAACCGAAGTTGTTAACCTAAAGTATCCCCAGAATTAGCCTTTACATATCAATGAACTAACAGTATTAAAAAATGTGGGTAGTGAGGGAACATTCATGGTGTTTTGTGATCTTATGAATCGCTTAAAAACAACAGAACTAAACACCATGAATGCGTCTACTATTTTGCACAATATGCTCCGCGCTGTCACCCCTAACTCTATTCATAAAGCCAGATTTAATACTCTAGTCGCTGCCGTTAAATCTCTTTTGCACTGTCAGCAATGCACCTTGACGTCTATCGGCCGCAATTTGGATTCAAAAACAACTGAAAAACATGATATTAAACGTATTGACCGACTACTCAGTAACAATGAGCTTTTGCGTGAATCGATATCGGTTTATGTTCGCTTAACCCGTTTTGTGGTCACTGAAAAGCATCCCGTCATTTTGGTCGATTGGAGCCATGCTGATACACAAACCAAATACTGTATTCTGCGTGCCAGCATTGTCAGTGAAGGTCGCTCTTTAACCCTGTATCAGGAAAGTGCATTCAGCTTTCAATATCATTGCCCAAAAGTGCAAAAACGGTTTTTAAAGATGCTCAAACTGATCTTGCCGAGTGATTGCCGCCCCGTGATTGTGACGGATGCGGGCTTTAAAGTCCCCTGGCTCAAAGCCGTGCGGAACAATGGCTGGCATTATATTAGTCGGGTTCGTGGTACGGCACATTTGAAAACGCAGGACAGCGATGAGTTTATTCCATGCCAGTCACTATTCAAGAACAATCAGCGTAAGAGCCAGTATCTTGGCGCGACCGAGCTGACCAAAAGTGCAAAATATCAAACTCATGCAGTGTTGGTTGGCAAGGGACATAAGTTATTAAAAAGAGATAAAAAACGCGGTTATAAGGAGCCTTGGCTACTCGTTTCTTCTCTTCCAAAAAGACACCACTTTCTCGAAAAGGTGCTCAAGCTATATGGAATGAGAATGCAGATAGAGGCAGGGTTTCGAGACCAAAAAAGTGTTAGGTTCGGCTTAGGCTCAGATCTGCACAGAACGAACAAACTCTATCGATTAGACATACTTTTACTGCTCGCAACATTGGCTCATTGGTTCTCAATGATGCTGGGTGCTGTGATAGACAAAGCAGGAAAGACAGGGGCTTTTCAAGCTAACTCAAGCAAAAACAGGCGAGTAGTGTCATGGGCATTTGTTGGGTTGCGATACTTCAAAAAACAGTCCATTAAGCTGCGGCGGCGAGATTACTTGGAAGGGCTAGCCTATTTCGTACAGGTGGTAGTGCAACTCGATTGGAAAAATATGGATGTGAGTGATGTGATTGAAATTTAATAATTATTTTTGGGGATCCCTTAG
>NZ_AUTL01000102.1:0-1924 GCF_000498015.1 Pseudoalteromonas sp. TAE79 | reverse complement strand
GGGCTTATTATAAATTCGACCACTTAAGTACATTACTTTTGATAAGACATTCCATGTCCCGTCTGTTAACATTAATCTTGGCATGTAGGTTCGGTGTAAAGTTTTCTGGCGAATTCAATTATACCTTATCTTCATGCTGTTTGTTTTTCATACCACAAAGATCAACACGCCCTAGTATTTATGGAATTAAAAACCTTCCAACACTATTTTGCCAATAGAGCGACCTTCTTCAAGTTCTGCGTGTGCAATACGCAGGTTAGCCGCATTTATAATGCCTAAATTTTTACCAATCGTTGTTTGAATGTAGCCTTGGTCAATCAAATCGGCAACATGATTTAATAACTTACTTTGCTCAATTAAATCTTTGGCGTTAAACATTGAGCGGGCAAACATAAATTCCCAATGTAGAGATAAACTCTTCATTTTTAATTTACTTACATCGAGTGACTCAGGATCGTCAATCATTGCAATTTTACCAAATGGTGCAAGTACGTCTGTATATGCTTCTAAGTAAGTATCAGTACTGTGCAGGCTTGCTACATGTGTTACCGAGCCAATGTTTAATGCGTCAATTTGAGCGGGTAATCTAAAGTATCCCCAGAATTAGCCTTTACATATCAATGAACTAACAGTATTAAAAAATGTGGGTAGTGAGGGAACATTCATGGTGTTTTGTGATCTTATGAATCGCTTAAAAACAACAGAACTAAACACCATGAATGCGTCTACTATTTTGCACAATATGCTCCGCGCTGTCACCCCTAACTCTATTCATAAAGCCAGATTTAATACTCTAGTCGCTGCCGTTAAATCTCTTTTGCACTGTCAGCAATGCACCTTGACGTCTATCGGCCGCAATTTGGATTCAAAAACAACTGAAAAACATGATATTAAACGTATTGACCGACTACTCAGTAACAATGAGCTTTTGCGTGAATCGATATCGGTTTATGTTCGCTTAACCCGTTTTGTGGTCACTGAAAAGCATCCCGTCATTTTGGTCGATTGGAGCCATGCTGATACACAAACCAAATACTGTATTCTGCGTGCCAGCATTGTCAGTGAAGGTCGCTCTTTAACCCTGTATCAGGAAAGTGCATTCAGCTTTCAATATCATTGCCCAAAAGTGCAAAAACGGTTTTTAAAGATGCTCAAACTGATCTTGCCGAGTGATTGCCGCCCCGTGATTGTGACGGATGCGGGCTTTAAAGTCCCCTGGCTCAAAGCCGTGCGGAACAATGGCTGGCATTATATTAGTCGGGTTCGTGGTACGGCACATTTGAAAACGCAGGACAGCGATGAGTTTATTCCATGCCAGTCACTATTCAAGAACAATCAGCGTAAGAGCCAGTATCTTGGCGCGACCGAGCTGACCAAAAGTGCAAAATATCAAACTCATGCAGTGTTGGTTGGCAAGGGACATAAGTTATTAAAAAGAGATAAAAAACGCGGTTATAAGGAGCCTTGGCTACTCGTTTCTTCTCTTCCAAAAAGACACCACTTTCTCGAAAAGGTGCTCAAGCTATATGGAATGAGAATGCAGATAGAGGCAGGGTTTCGAGACCAAAAAAGTGTTAGGTTCGGCTTAGGCTCAGATCTGCACAGAACGAACAAACTCTATCGATTAGACATACTTTTACTGCTCGCAACATTGGCTCATTGGTTCTCAATGATGCTGGGTGCTGTGATAGACAAAGCAGGAAAGACAGGGGCTTTTCAAGCTAACTCAAGCAAAAACAGGCGAGTAGTGTCATGGGCATTTGTTGGGTTGCGATACTTCAAAAAACAGTCCATTAAGCTGCGGCGGCGAGATTACTTGGAAGGGCTAGCCTATTTCGTACAGGTGGTAGTGCAACTCGATTGGAAAAATATGGATGTGAGTGATGTGATTGAAATTTAATAATTATTTTTGGGGATCCCTTAG
>NZ_AUTL01000101.1:0-6246 GCF_000498015.1 Pseudoalteromonas sp. TAE79 | reverse complement strand
TGTAAAGTTTTCTGGCGAATTCAATTATACCTTATCTTCATGCTGTTTGTTTTTCATACCACAAAGATCAACACGCCCTAGTACTTTAGTACATCTCTGATGTCGATTTTAGCTATTATTAAGGGAAATAATATGGGTATTATAATAAAGAAGAGGAAGATCTTCGGCTTTTAGTAATAAAATTTCCCGCATGTCATTTATTTAGAAAGCTAGGTTATTTTAGCTTAATGAATAACCTGCTTCTTTACCTTTTGCTAACTTTACATGTTGCAAAATGGGGTTGTTAAATCCTACTTAGTAACACTTGATTTTGTCACTGTAAGCTCTTCTACTAATTTTATAAATTCGGGTCTCTCAATAAGGTTTTTCTGTAATTCGCTAAACACCCCAAGCACTATATTTACTTGTTCTTGGTGAGTATTGGTACTCTCAAACAGAGGGAGCATTGGCTTTAAAATAATAATTGGGTGCCATTTATTGTGTTTTGCGTTTGGCTCTACAGCCGTATCTATATACTCCCAATCATTAACAAACGATTTAAGTCCCTCTTTAAATTTTTTATAATTCTCTGAATGTTTAATCGTTTCTTGGCCTGTTCGATTAAAGTCAAAAACTAAACATAATTTTAGTTCATTGTTTGTAAAGTTTTTAACCCCGTGATCCGCACCATCGAGTAACACACCACAAAATATTCCAGGAAGCCATTGCCTGCCTTTATCTTTAATCGTAGGGCAAAATTCTAGCCCAACTCTTGACTCAGTTCCTTGGCGCTTAAATACAGGCTCCATTCCTATGCTTTGTAGCGGCCATACTAGTTTTTGAGCCTCTTTGAAGATAGAGTCAACTTGTTCACTAAACTTCACGGCCTCTAAATAATTAGCAATTGAGAAGCGATTCATTGGCGTTTTTGGCCCTAATCCCTCTGATTTTAGTAATGATAAGAAATCTTCGATTGCCCAACTCGCGTGCTCATCATTTATTTTATCAGCCAAAACTATTAAGCATTTATAAATTTCCTCCCAACATAATGCGGCATCAGGCTTTTGAGCGTGCTGAAAAGAAGTAGCGGTTATTAATATTATTTTGTGGTTGTCATAAGTTTTGAGTGCATATTCTCGATAGTTTTGAAGTTGATTTAAATGCAATGGAGAATTAACCTTGTGCTCAAATACAAGCGTGCAATCATGCCAACTAATGACTAGATCAGGGAATTTATTATTAAAATTTTCCTGCGTTGAAATAAAAACATCACCATCGGGCACATTAATTGGTGGTTGCAGTTTGTTATTTATACACTCCAGTACTGCTTGTAAAACTTCTCGGTTACTTCTTAACAGCCAAGCAAACGCTTCTGTTAAAAAGTTTTCTAGTGGATCATTATTTTCTCTAGGGCGGTATTTTCTTAAATTGACTAAAAGGCTTTCCATAATTGCTACCTGTAAAATTGCTCCGCTAACTAACTTAGCAAGTTAGCCTCATTTTCGTATTAAACTAGATTAGAGTTTATTTAACTAATTTGCATGTCGACCAGCAAAGTTAGAGGAAAAGACCCACATAGATGCTTAAAAATCTGTAAGTGCATAATAATTTAAAAGTAATAACGCAATTTAGCATAGAATGCGTCACTTTCAATATTATCAATTAACCTATCAGCTATAATTACCCTAAGTTTCTGGGGGTCTGAGTATTTAATTTCCATTGAGTGAATATAAGCATTGAAATGTTTTGGGTCAGTAGCATGCAAAATTTCTTTTTTTTCATAATCTAAAAAGTACACAAAGCATCCTAATTTGAATGCGGTGCTAATTCTTGAGCTCCAAAAACGCCCATCGCTACCTCCTTTATGGAGATCTGTAATTAACACCTCCGTGCTCGCGAGTATGTGTTTGACATTACATGATCAGCTACATCTCTAGGGGTATATACCGAATCAAAGCGCGTCATAATACATTTTGTAACTTTTAAGCCTGACTTTTTAGTTATTTTGGTATTTGTTACAGCGATTAAATGAACATTTTGGGTATCATGTTTTAACAATGCGATTTTATTGTCTGATTTTACTAAATCAAAATGCCAAGCTTTTCTAATAGAACTCGCTTTTCATTAGTTGAAATACTGAGGTAGTGAGCCGAATTAACCTCTTTTAAGTTGAGGTTATAATCACTATCAGCTACGTTGCTATTAGGCTCATTTAACGCTAATACCGTTTCAAAAATATCATCATAAGAGTTCATAGCAAGAGCCTAATTTAAGCCTACATTTACTGCAACAGACTTTAAGATATTATAATATGATTTTTGGCATTATAAAAATGACGACACTAAAAAAGCGCGCAGGAATTGGGCGCTTTGCTTTTAAGACAAATACACAAGCTAAGAAAGTAAATTAAGTAAAAAAAATATAAAACTTTTGGGTATAACCGTCGCCATTTAAAGTGACCTATAAGTCACTTTAAGGCATTAAATGCAGCTTAATGATCCCTAAAAGGCACTTTATTATGAAAAGTAAAAAACACTAAAATGCGTTTTAATTTTTTACGCTTTTAATTTGATTTACACTCTATTGTATAGGGAGCCTGAATGAGATTAGCCAGTATCTACTTTGCTTGGCATTAACACATCTCAAACGCTTTACTCGCAACAAAATAGACACTATAGCACCCATTAACCCTATTTAAAATAGACTTTGGATACACAAGTGTCTTTTTGGAGGCTCTATTATTAATTATTTATTATTAAGCGAAGGTGATGTGCAGCTAGCTTTTGCTGAGCACCTAAAAGAACGTCGCAAAAAAGCAAAAATGTCACGCGAGGCGTTAGCTAAAAAAAGCACAGTACCTGCTTCTACAATAAAAAAGTTTGAGGTTACAGGGCTTATTTCGTTTAGGCAGCTATTGCTTTTATGGCAATCTCTCGACGATTTGACTCGTTTATATGAATTAACAAAAGCGCCAACTCAAGGTAATAATGCGCCAACGTCTATTGCTCAGGTATTAAACAATGGCCTTTAAACCCATAGAAAAGCTAGAAGTAAAACGTACACTGTCAGACTCAACAGAGTTAATGGTGGGTGTACTTGCTCAAAATAGACAAGGTGTTTACTTTCAATTCGCTCAAAGCTATTTAGACACATATGGTAATCTTTCGCCATTCTCACTCGCCTTCAATAGAGATGTTCAGTTAGCACCCAAAAGCCCACATAATGGATTGCATGGGGTCTTTTCTGATTGTTTACCTGATGGGTGGGGGCTACTACTACAGGACCGTGTATTCAGACAAAATAATATAATGCCTAACTTTGTTACCGCAATGGACCGCTTATCTTTTGTTGGCCATTCGGCTATGGGAGCATTATCGTTTACACCTGAAACTCATTATGATGGCACAAATAACGATGAAGCTGGTCTTGCTACATTGGGTCAACAAGCCCAAGCAATATTTGACGGACAAACAGAAGAAGTACTTTCTGCGTTAGTGGCTGCTGGTAGCTCCGGCGGTGCACGCCCTAAAGCCCAAATTTATTTTCCTGACAATAATATACAAGAATGTAGAACAAAACCTAAAACAGGTGATGATGCTTGGTTAATCAAATTCACATCCAAAAACCTCGCTTTAGGACATGAGGAAGGGTTATGTGAAGCTGTGTATTTGGATTTAGCTGAACAAGCGGGATTAAACCCTCCTCAAAGATTACTGGTACCCGCCCCAGAAGGGACCGGTGCAAAGCAATGGCTTGCCTTAAAACGATTCGATAGGTTTAAATTAATGGGTGATAAAATGGGCTGCAAACATATGCACAGTGCATGCGGCTTGCTAGATGCTGATTTTCGCACACCTACATTAGATTATGAGGATTTAATTAAAGCGAGCCGTGTTTTATGCAAATCACCTGCTGCAGGGCAATTACAATTTCGTCGGGCTATGTTTAATTTATTTAGCTGTAATCAAGATGACCACAGTAAAAACTGGGCTTTTTTACAAGAAGATTCTGGTGAGTGGGATTTAGCCCCTTTTTATGATGTAACCTTTAGTCCTCATCCTTTTAACGAGCATGCTACTTCGTTTGCTGGATTTGGAAAAAACCCGCCACTAAAAGCGATTCAAAAGCTGGCCTCTGCGGCCGGTTATGCTAACTGGAAACAAGTACAAGTTATAATATCTGAAATAGCAGAGATTATTTTAAACTTTAAAGACACAGCTAAAGCATTAGACGTAAATAAAAAAACGATTAATTTAATAGAGCAACAGCTTGATAACACGTACGCCATGAATAAGCATTTAACGGGTCGTTAATTGTATAAAGCTAATAATATTGAGTTATTTATAAAACCTCGCTGCTTACTTTACTAGCGCCGAGGTTTTAATTTTTAAAAGTATCGTTTTATTTGTACTACTAAAAAGACAGCGGCAATTTTATTTCTAATCAACATTTCTAAATCAATTTCGACGGCTCTAACAAGAACGATTTAAAACTACTTTTAATTTATTTAGATGAACAGATTGAGTTACGTTATTTACCAGTCCCCTTATTTAAGAGTTATTAAATTAAAATCACATAAAATTTGATTGCCTAATTTCAGTTCTCTCCCCTTTAATCTCTAATGAAATTTTAAAGCGTCGCTGTTAATATTGCCTACATCCTAAACAATAAAGTAGTTCTGATGGCAGCTAGTTATTCTCTCGGTGATTTACGTTACTTTTGCACCATAGTAAAACTAGGTAGCTTTAAAAAAGCATCAGCAAATCTTGATATGTCACTATCAACCTTAAGCCGCAGAATACGTCTATTAGAGCAAGCTCTTCAATTAACGCTACTCAATCGAGATGCCCATCGAGTAACGCTAACGCATACTGGCGAGTTATATTACGACCGCTATCGCAAGTTATTTGAGGAAGTAGAGTGTATCGACTAAAGTATCCCCAGAATTAGCCTTTACATATCAATGAACTAACAGTATTAAAAAATGTGGGTAGTGAGGGAACATTCATGGTGTTTTGTGATCTTATGAATCGCTTAAAAACAACAGAACTAAACACCATGAATGCGTCTACTATTTTGCACAATATGCTCCGCGCTGTCACCCCTAACTCTATTCATAAAGCCAGATTTAATACTCTAGTCGCTGCCGTTAAATCTCTTTTGCACTGTCAGCAATGCACCTTGACGTCTATCGGCCGCAATTTGGATTCAAAAACAACTGAAAAACATGATATTAAACGTATTGACCGACTACTCAGTAACAATGAGCTTTTGCGTGAATCGATATCGGTTTATGTTCGCTTAACCCGTTTTGTGGTCACTGAAAAGCATCCCGTCATTTTGGTCGATTGGAGCCATGCTGATACACAAACCAAATACTGTATTCTGCGTGCCAGCATTGTCAGTGAAGGTCGCTCTTTAACCCTGTATCAGGAAAGTGCATTCAGCTTTCAATATCATTGCCCAAAAGTGCAAAAACGGTTTTTAAAGATGCTCAAACTGATCTTGCCGAGTGATTGCCGCCCCGTGATTGTGACGGATGCGGGCTTTAAAGTCCCCTGGCTCAAAGCCGTGCGGAACAATGGCTGGCATTATATTAGTCGGGTTCGTGGTACGGCACATTTGAAAACGCAGGACAGCGATGAGTTTATTCCATGCCAGTCACTATTCAAGAACAATCAGCGTAAGAGCCAGTATCTTGGCGCGACCGAGCTGACCAAAAGTGCAAAATATCAAACTCATGCAGTGTTGGTTGGCAAGGGACATAAGTTATTAAAAAGAGATAAAAAACGCGGTTATAAGGAGCCTTGGCTACTCGTTTCTTCTCTTCCAAAAAGACACCACTTTCTCGAAAAGGTGCTCAAGCTATATGGAATGAGAATGCAGATAGAGGCAGGGTTTCGAGACCAAAAAAGTGTTAGGTTCGGCTTAGGCTCAGATCTGCACAGAACGAACAAACTCTATCGATTAGACATACTTTTACTGCTCGCAACATTGGCTCATTGGTTCTCAATGATGCTGGGTGCTGTGATAGACAAAGCAGGAAAGACAGGGGCTTTTCAAGCTAACTCAAGCAAAAACAGGCGAGTAGTGTCATGGGCATTTGTTGGGTTGCGATACTTCAAAAAACAGTCCATTAAGCTGCGGCGGCGAGATTACTTGGAAGGGCTAGCCTATTTCGTACAGGTGGTAGTGCAACTCGATTGGAAAAATATGGATGTGAGTGATGTGATTGAAATTTAATAATTATTTTTGGGGATCCCTTAG
>NZ_AUTL01000100.1:0-40771 GCF_000498015.1 Pseudoalteromonas sp. TAE79 | reverse complement strand
CCGCCGGTGCCTAAATTTGTGCCACTGCCACCAGCAAGTTGGCGCAGTTCATCGTTTATATGTGTTACCTCGCCAATGAGGGTGGCATCGGCGTTTGTGCGCGGATCGCTGGTAAATAAGCCTTCTTGATCGGTAAGTAGCAATAGTTTATTAGCATTAGCCAAAATAGCGACAAGCGCCGATAAATTATCGTTGTCGCCTACTTTTATTTCACTGGTAGCTACTGCGTCATTTTCGTTAATGATGGGTACAACGTCGTAATTTAATAACGCATTGAGTGTATCGCGGGCATTAAGGTAGCGCTCTCTGTCGTCTACATCAGCGCGAGTAAGCAGCATTTGTCCTACATTTATCCCATATAAACCAAACAAGCTCTGCCAAATATGAATAAGTTGACCTTGTCCAATTGCAGCAAGCATTTGTTTATCAATTAAGCTTCTGCCACAGGGTTTTAATAGCTGTTCACGCCCAGCAGCTACCGCGCCGCTCGATACTAAAATAACGTGATGCCCCAGCTTTTTAAGCTCGCAGCATTGGCGTACTAATTCAACCATGTGCGCTTTATCTAGTTTATCGGTGCCGCCAGTAAGTACGCTTGTACCAAGCTTTACAACTATTACCTGTTCCCTTTGCATGTGCTTTTTACTAATCATTAATTAAAGATGAATTAATTTATACCAGCTCGGTATTTTTGAACAAGTTAAAAATATTCATGCTAGGATCTGATTTTATTAAATTATATAAATTACTCTCTATGCCTGCCAGTTTGTGTTTAATTATTGCCACCTTTTTATGGGGCAGCTCTTTTATAGCGCTTAAATATGCCATTGCCATTTACGACCCTGCCTTGGTAATATTTTTACGCATGCTCACCACGTTAGTTTTATCGCTTTGCTTATGGCGCTACGTTATTCGCTTTGAGTATTTAAAAGGTGATTGGAAGTATTTAGTGGGTATGTCGCTTGCTGAGCCTTGCTTGTACTTTTTATTTGAAGGCCATGCAATGGAATATACATCAGCCTCGCAGGCGGGTGTTATTGTGTCGTGCTTGCCTATAATTATTGCGCTGCTTGCCTTTTTATTACTTAAAGAATACATAAGCAAAGCCATTGTTGTTGGCTTTACGCTGTGTATTGGCGGCAGTATTTTACTTACGCTTCTTTCACCCAATTCTGAGCAAGCACCTAATCCGTTACTAGGTAACTTTTTAGAGCTGATGGCTATGGTGTGCGCTGCATTTTATACCGTAAGTATTAAACACTTAGCTAATCGCTACTCCCCCCTTACTTTAATTGCACTTCAAGGTATTAGCGGCAGCTTGTTTTTTGCACCGTTTTTGTTTTTTATCGACCTACCAAGCGAAAACCAACACGACTTAACCGCACTTATGAGTATTTTATACTTAGGTTCGTGTGTAACCCTTGGCGGCTACGGCATGTACAATTATGCTATTAGCAAAGTATCGGTATTAACCGCGGCTGCGTACTCTAATTTAATTCCTATTTTTACACTTATTTTGTCAGCCATTATTTTGGGCGAAGTGCTCAACGTGTGGCAATGGCTGAGCATATTTGTGGTATTTATTGGTGTAATGGTAAGCCAGCGCCATCAAGAACTTGTAGTTGATATACCTCTTAGTGAATCGGGTGAAGATATTTGCGCAGATACAAGCAATCTCAAATCAGTACCTGAGGCAAGCGAATCAAAAGGATAACAGGTCAGCAAGTACAATCCAGGTGTTTGTAAAAAGTCATGTTGAGATTGATGAATAACCTCAATCCCTGTTACTTTATAATTTTGTATCACCCCACTTTGCAGTTGCAAAGTAAACGCCTCTCCCACTTTTGCGTTTTGTAAAAATGCAAAGTGGGTGTCGTTATGCCCTGCTATTAGCGCGCCTTTTTCGTTTCCAAATTCTTTTCCGCCAAGCTCCCCTGCGGGTAAAAACTGGCTANCCAGCCAATACACTTAATGTTTTATTATGACTTGGCCAATCAAGCTTTGCAGTAACGTAGCTGTCGGCGTAATACCACGGCTTTACTTTAGTGCCGGGTGATTTAAGCGCCTCTTGCCATGCTTGTTCAATTAATACTTGAGCAAGCCACGCTTTTGCCTGCATATAAGCACCGTGGCCAAATAATCCAAGCCCAGCTATTAGTAAGCCCGCGCTTAGCCACTTTTTCATTTACGTGCCCTGCTTAATTTAAATGATTGGTTTATTTTAAGAGCGCCATAGCCGAGTAATAAAATACATCCTAGCAATATATGTAACCTGCTTTGCCCATCGGTTTGCGGTAAACGCATTGCCATACCTTGTGGTACTGCATTAGTAGCTTGCGCCGTTTGCTTTGCCACTTCTTTTATTTGAGTTTGTTCAATCGCTATAAAAGCAGTAAACGGGCTAAGTAATTGATGAGTAAGCGCAAGCCCCTGTACTTCATCTTTAACGGTACTTTGCTCGTTGTATAAAAGTAATGACTTAATTTTTTGGCGTGCCCACAGTTTTGCTATACCTTTTGCATCTGAGCTATTTTGTGTACTTAATCTAATACTTAAGGGCCCTTGTGCAGTTTGCCCAGCAAGTACCACTCTTTTAACATTATTAAGTTTTATAGCGACCATGATAGGCTCGCCAAAATATAAATCAGGTAGTGGTGACGGCCAAAAATCTAAGCTGTTACCGCTTTCATCGCTTAGCGCCAAATTAGTAATCGCTGGATGTGCAAGCTTGTCAAACAATTGCTGCATTTTAGGTTGCACCTCGCTTGTGCTGCCTATAAACGTAAATGAGCCTTTGCCTATATCTGCCGCTCGGCGCATAAAAAAGCTGTTAGGTGCGCTGCCAATACCCACTGTAAATAAACGGCTATCACCTAATTTACTTTGAATGTTTTTAAACAATGCGTCTTCATTACTTACGCTGCCATCGGTTAAAAATACAACTTGGCGTACAAAACCATCAAACTGGCTGCCATCAAGTACGGCATTAAGCGCACCTTGTATTTCTGTGCCGCCGTCGGCTTCTAGGCTATAAATAAATCGCTCTGCACGGCGTAAATTAAAGTCGCTGGCTATAAGTGGTTTATCGCTCATTGGAGTCACTATGTTATCAAAACCAATAATATTAAAACTGTCGTCGCTATCAAGTAATGACAGCGCATAAAACAAGGCTTTTTTAGCTTGCTCCATAGATTGCCCGTGCATAGAGCCTGACGTATCAACTACAAATACCATTTCGCGAGGTAATCGCTGAGTTTGTGTAAAGTGATCCCCTGGTGGCATTAGCATAGCAAGCCCGTATCGGTCACCATTTTCAAACTGCTGAGTAAAAAATGCGGCTTGAGCTTGCTCTTTTTGCAATGGTTTAAACTCCAGTACAAAGTCGCGATTAACTGCATTTTTCTCATTTAACGCTATTTTATATTGCCCAAACGCGGTGTTTTGCACATTAACATTATGAAATTTAGAATTGATATCCACCAGCTCTAAGCCCACGTCTATATCAATGTTTAAGCTAAATTGGCTACTTGGTGTGTTATCAGTTTGAGTACTATTTTGAGTGATGTTTTGAGTGCTGTAAACAGGGCTCAACCATCCCGTTGGGAGCGGATTAACATGCGTTTGGTTTTGAGTATTAACTTCAACTTCACCACTAATCGCGTGATAACGCGGTGTAATGGTAGTAGGAAACCTAATAGCAAATGTGCCGCTGCTGTAATCAATTATTTCTTGGTACTCAAGATCAATAATTACTTGCTCACCAGGGCCAATGTTTGCCACATTCGTAATAAACATATTGGCGCGTTGCTGGCGTACGAGGGCCGCTTGCTTACCTGCTTTTTTAGCCTCCTCGTATTTTTTTTCAGCTTCCACTTTTTTATCAATTTGGCCTTTAATGACTCGCTCACCTATACGCATCGTCATGGCATGTACGGCGCTTTCATCTGGCAGTGGAAAAACATAGCGCGCATTAACCGCAAACGGGTTTTCGTTTTGATAGGTCTGCGTTACTACAACATGATTAATCAGGCCGGTTAAGGTCATATTAGCGTCGCTTTTTAATATTATTGCTGGCCCTGCTGGCGCACCATTGCTATCAAAAAGCTCTAACTTGGGTGATTGCGCATGGCTTTTAAAGCTCGCTAACAGCACAATCACTATGAATATAAAAATGCTTACTTTAGTAAGCATTTTGGTTGGTTTACTCAATTTAAACATAAATCACTCCATCGAACGCTTAGCTTTACTTAGATTCAGTTAGTTTTAGTTACTCGCCGTTTGGCCATTTACACTATTCATTGAGCGAGTGGTAAGCGTTACGCGTCTATCAAAAAAGTTGTCTTCCACCGTGTTGCTGTTAGCCAACGTTTGCTGCTCGCCAAATGCCTGCGTGCTTAAGCGCTTATGGCTCACACCGTGTTTTATTAAATAGCTTTGCACGGCATTTACACGCGCTTTAGAAAGTAAAAGATTTGCTTGCTCATCGCCGCGCTGATCGGCAAAGCCACTTAAATCAAGTGCGAGTTGTGGTTGGTTGTTTAACAAGGTAATGAGTTGATCTAACTGCAGCGCAAAATGCGGGGCAATAACACTTGAACCTGTTTTAAATTGTACTGTCATCGCCAATAAGTTATTAATTTGAACTTGAGTTAACTGCTCATTTTGATTGGCAAGCACTTCTACCTGTTGCTCTAACATATTGTTGTGGTTAAGCACGTGTTGGTAATCGCTGGTTTTTTCTTTCATAACCGTAATGGCACGCTCTTGCTCTGCAATTTTGTTATCAGCTACTTTTGAATCACCTATTAAGCCACCGGCAAATGCCCCAATAAACGCACCAATTGGCCCGCCCACTACGCCGCCAATAATAGCGCCTGCACCTAGCCCAATAGCCGTTTCTTTATGGGCTTCTTTTGATGGCGAGTTAGATGTTGAGGCAATTGCTGGAGTACAAAAACTAGCAACCAGTGTTAATGCAATTAATGTCTTCTTCATGATTTGATCCTTAAACTTACTTTTTAATTTGTGACGTTTTGTTTTGATGGCTGTATTAAAACAAGCTCAAGTGGCAATAAAGGGGATCAAAAATGGCAAACTGCTGAGCAATTGTGGCAAAAAAATGGCAATTGCCTTTTTAAGCGTACTTAGCTTAAAAACTTCGATATAGTGCACAGCAGAGCCGATAGGATAATGATTAAGATGAAAAAAATAGCCATCGTTGAAGATGAACCCGCAATCCGCGAAAACTACATAGAAATGCTGAGCGCACAGGGCTACCAAGTAAGTGGCTTTGCCGATCGCGCTTGCGCAGAAGCTGAATTTAAAAATGCCCTGCCCGATTTAGCCATTGTTGATATTGGCCTAGGCCATGAAATAGATGGTGGTTTTTTACTGTGCCAAACATTGCGATCGCTTTCTAAAACACTGCCTATTATTTTTTTAACCGCCCGCGATAGCGAAATAGATACCGTATGCGGCCTGCGCATGGGCGCCGACGACTACCTAACAAAAGACATAAGCTTGGCTCACTTGGCTGCACGTATTGGTGCGCTGTTTCGCCGAATGGAAGCACTTGAGCAACCCGCTGATGCAAACGCACTCATAACACGCGGGCAATTAACGCTCGACACACAACGTATGCAGGTATTTTGGCAACAACAATTAGTTGACTTAACCGTAACCGAATTTTGGATGCTGCATTCACTCGCCCAGCGACCAGGCCATGTTAAAAGCCGTAACGAATTAATGAGCGATGCTAAAATTTATGTAGACGACAGCACCATTACTTCACACGTAAAACGTATCCGTAAAAAGTTTATAGCACTCGACAGCGCCTTTGATTGCATAGATACCGTGTATGGCATGGGCTATCGGTGGGAACAACACTAATGCTACGATTTGGTCTGCGCAGTAAATTTATATTACTTTCATGTTTTTTGTTTTTGCTGCCGTGGCTTGGCTACGAGTACGTATGGGAAATGGAAAAGTTTTTACGCCAAGGCCAAGAAAAAACCCTCGTAGGCACTACTCGCGCACTTGCTACTGCACTACATGAGCGCCCCGCATTATTTGACGAGCAAACCAACTTTTTAGACCAAGTAGTAAAAGGCCGCGATTTATACGCTTATAATCTTAAAAATCCTATTCAGCTCGACGGTAAACTTAACGATTGGGACAGCTATCAACCGCTATTTTGGCATTACGATAAGCGCTACTTACAAAAAACAGATAACAAACATCAAGCCAGTGACTTATCGTTTGATCATATGGTGGGAAAATTTGATAACTACTTATACGCCGTATTTAAAGTCACCGACAATACCCTTATTTATCGCGCTAAAAATAGCTTAAGTATTACCAATAACGATTATTTACAAATTGGCTTAAAAACACCTGACGGCCAATTTAATACCTATATAATTGCGCCACGCCAAGATGGCTGGGTTAATGCGTTTGATGCAAATACCAAAGCCCCTTTTACAAAAATTCAGGGCTATTTTGAAAGTACCGAATCAGGTTATAACGTAGAGCTGCGCTTTCCAATTAGCATGCTGGGCAACAAACTTGGCTTTGCTATTGTTGACGTTGATAATAAAGAGGCATTATTAGAGCCTAAAATAATGTCGACCTCAAACTTAAATAACCCAAACGATTTGGGCTCGGTATTAGTCCCTTCTCCAGAAATTAGCCGTATTTTAAAAGGTATGGGCCACAGTGGTAGCCGCATTTGGGTGGTCGATAACCATCATCGCGTACTTGCGCAGTCGGGTACTATTCAAAATGCAGATGGCGTTTGGGCTGATGGACTTGCTAACCAAGCACCTGAAACTTGGTGGCAGCGCTTTGAGCAAAATTACTTACACCCAATTTACTATAAAATTTTAACGCGTCCCGAAAATGAGTTTTTAGATACTCTGCACGATGTAGCTTCTATGCAGGGCACACATTTAGCGAAAGCATTAAAAGGACAACCAGCATCGTCTTGGCGCTTAACCCCCGACAGCAAAGCCGTTATTTTATCGGCCGCTTATCCTATTTGGATCCAAGACCAAGTAATTGGCGCGGTAATAGCAGAGGAAACCACAAACGGCGTACGTACGCTGCGTAACAAATCACTCGAAAAACTGTTTAACGTTATTTTAGCTGTGATGCTAATTGGTACTGTGACTTTATTCTTTTTTGCCTCACGTATATCGAACCGAATTAGGCGGCTGCGCGATACAGCTGAACAAGCAATTGATGCGCAAGGGCGTGTTACTGGCAGTATTAATTACAGCGACGCTAACGATGAAATTGGCGACCTGTCTCGTAGTTTTTCAAACATTGTGAGCCGACTTGGTGGCTATACCGATTACTTAGAGAATATGTCGTCGCGGTTATCCCACGAACTGCGCACGCCGGTTGCCGTAGTGCGCTCATCACTCGAAAACTTACAAAGCTTGCCACAAAACGAGCTGAGTCAAAAATACCTCGATCGCGCCAGCGAAGGCGTTGAACGCTTAGGTAAAATAATAACCACCATGAGTGAAGCAACTCGCCTTGAGCAAAGTATTCAAAGCAACGAGCCTGAGCCTTTTGATTTACAAAAAGTAATAAATGGTTGCATGCAAGGCTATCAGCTTACTTACCCAAACCAGTTATTTACGCTTGATGTATGCCAAAACAAATTACCTATGCAAGGTGCACCGGAGTTTATAGCTCAGCTGCTTGATAAACTTATTAATAACGCGCTGGAGTTTAGTGAGGCCAATACGGCTATTAATGTAAGCCTTAAGCAGAGCGAAAATAAAGCAACATTAACAGTGAGTAACACAGGCCCCGCGTTACCCGAAGGATTAACTGAACATATTTTTGACTCTATGGTGTCGGTACGTAGCCAGCAAATGCAGCAACAGCCACATTTGGGGTTAGGTCTTTATATTGTAAGGCTGGTGTGCGACTACCATAAAGGCAGTGTAACAGCGCAAAACAACGAGCAAGGTAATGGTGTCGTGTTTACCGTAACACTGCCGTTAGCTAATGGTTAGGGCTGTATTTATACCGTTATATTTGTAGCCACAGCATTATATGTAAATAGTAAGTACGTAATAAATTCAGCTGTATATTTTTAGTTAAAAAGAGTTACTTTAATTTACCTTAACTCCATATAAATTAACAAACAAATTCCCCTCATCCCTTAAAACCCGCCGGTTACAATTTAGTACAACTTCAAATGTAACTATTCACTTTTAATTCAGTCGAATGACCATACCCTACATCATATTAAAGTATTAAATTGAAGGAATACTCATGAAACCATCACTAGAGCGTGAAGAACTAGACTTTATTTTTGACTTATACAGGCCCTCTAAAAAACCTGAGCCTGAAAATGTAAAACCAAAAAGTACAAACTACAAAGAGCTAAGAAAGCACGACGCGACCAAAAACCAAGGCGTATCGCACTACTTAGTCTAATTTTATTACGCTTGGGACTTCTCATGTTCTAAAAATGCTTTAATGCAGTTTATTTCTGCAAGTTTTACTTCTTCGCCTATTTCAGGGCCTTTTTTGCCATTTTTAAGTGCATTTTGCACTACCAGCTTCTTATCCATTTTTTGCAGTTCAGTATGAATTGCTCGCAGCTTAGCTGATTGCGGGTATGGCTTATCAACAAGTGTTTCACCACGCCCTTGTGCATCGCATTGGCATGCTTGGGTAAACGCTATAAAACGTTCTGGGTGCACCAACGCATTTAAGTTAGTCACTATTAGCTTGTGAATGGTTTGCGGCCTTAACTGATCAATCGTGTGGCAAAGGGTGTGATTATCACTGGTGAGTACGCCAATATCGCGAAAACGGTTAGGCACTTTTAAGCGCTCACAAAACGCCTCAATAACTGCAACACCTTCGCGTTCGTGCCCACGTAGGTTTCCATATTTTTTAAAACTAAGCGCTTTTCCAAAATCATGGGTTAGTGCAGCAAAACGTGTTTCTAAATTAAAATTTAAATCGGCTGCACGCCTAAGTACCAGCATAGTATGTACAAATACATCTCCTTCAGGATGATGGTTTGCCGGTTGCGGTACATTAACCATGCGCTCAAGTTCTGGAAAAATACCTAAGCCTTGCAGTGCTTCAAAATAAAGCTCAGGGTACTTTTCACCCAGTGCTTTTTCAGTTTCAAGCCACACGCGCTCAGGTACTAAATGATTTAGCTCACCTTTATTTTTAAGCTCGCGCATTAATGCATACGTACTTGGGTGAATACGCCAATCGCTGCCATAACGCGCTAAAAAACGGGCAATACGCAGCACTCGAACAGGGTCTTCTACAAATGCCTCAGTGGTGTGGCGCAGTGTTTTATTTTGTAAGTCAGCTTGGCCATTAAACGGGTCAATAATATTACCGCGTTCATCAAGCGCCATTGAATTTATGGTTAAATCGCGTCTTGCTAAATCTTCTTCGAGCGTTACCGTTGGGCTGGCATCAACCACAAAGCCAGTATAGCCTTTGCCGCTTTTACGCTCTGTGCGCCCAAGTGCATATTCTTCTTTTGTTTTTGGGTGTAAGTAAACCGGAAAGTCACTACCTATTGGCACAAAACCAAGCGATTCCATCGTTTTTGGTGTTTCCCCAATCACTACATAGTCGTTATCTTTTGATTTTATATTTAGCAGTTTGTCGCGCACTGCACCGCCAACGAGGTAAACTTGTTTTAAGTTACTTTTCACTTTATTCCCAATAACACTTGCCCAATTGTTTGACGCTAATCATATCATTAATTAAAAAATTCTGCGGTATTTGCCAAGCTTAAGTAAGCTCATTACAATGGCGCATTATTTTTAGCTATAGCCTCATAATTAATGAAAAACCATTCATCAAAAAAAGAACTCATGTTACTACCCATTTTATTAGTGGTTATTTTGATGTGTGTGGCGGGTCACTTTTTATTACAAGCAAATTTTCAAGACAGTAATGTGGTTGAATACATGTTGGCAGCACTGCCATTTGCTATGTTTGGGTTGGTTATTGTGGCGTTTAAAATGGCGGCTAAAAGCGAAAAAGATGAGCAAAACGAGCAGGATTCTTAATCCTGCTTTATCTTTTTAGAGCGCTCTATTTATTTAAAGTACGTGGTACCCAAACCAATCTGGTTTAATTGCTTGAGCTTGCCCACTAGGCGTGAGCTTAATGTTTAGCTGGCTGTCGAGTAAATCAATGGCAAAGCAATCGTCCACATCATGTAAATCATCTTTATGAATATGACTAAGCCCTGCGAGCAAATCGTTTTTAGCGCGCTCTTTAGCTTCATGGCTACTGCTTGCAACATACAGCGCAAAGTCATGTTGCTCAGCCATGGAATCACTTCTGTAAGCGCCTAAATTTACAAAATAGAGTTGTTTATTTTGCTCCACATAGCTATCAACAACTTCTACTTTAAAGCCATCAATATGATTAATTGCCATGTAGCTATCCATGTGAACACTACTTCTGTCGCCTACCCATTGGCTTTTTAACTTTGAGTAGGTTTGCTCTATATTCTCCCCTACTACAAAGCGAATATCGTGCATTTCAATGTGGCAACCTTGAATCCGGCCACCTAAATACACCATAAATAACTGCATGCTTTTCCTTAACCTAAATTATCAACATCAATATTATGCTTTTTAATCAACTTATAAAAATCTGAGCGATTGCGCTTGGCAAGCTTAGCGCCTTCAGCTACGTTACCACCTGCCATTTTTAAAGTGTTAATTACATAGTCGCGCTCAAACTCTTTTTTAGCGTCGTTTAGTGATAATGGTTCTACGTTTGTTTCGTTACTATTTAGCGCAGCTAACACCAAGTGCTCTGAAATAACATCGCTTGGCGTTAATGCTACAACCTGCTCTACTACGTTTTGTAATTGGCGGATATTACCTGGCCAGTCGTAACGTACAAGCGCATGCATAGCATCGCTTGCAAAGTGTTTTTCAGTTTGGTTCATGCGCTTAGCAATGCTTGCACTAAAGTGCTGTGCTAATAAGCTTATATCTTCGCGGCGCTCACACAGTGGCGGTAATTTTAAATTAACTACGTTTAAGCGATAGTATAAATCTTCTCTAAATTGCTGGTTTAAAATAGCTTCAGGAAGATTTTTATGTGTTGCCGACACTATGCGTACATCAATTGCTATCTCTTCTTGAAAACCTACTGGGCGAATTGTTTTTTCTTGTAATACGCGCAGTAACTTAACCTGTAAGTTAAGCGGCATATCGCCAATTTCGTCTAAAAATAACGTGCCACCCTGTGCTTGTTGAAACAAACCTTGGTGATCTTTAATTGCACCCGTAAACGAGCCTTTTTTATGACCAAATAATTCGGACTCTAAAAGCTCCCCTGGTACAGCACCGCAGTTAATTGCAACAAAAGGGCCACCGCTTACATGGCTATGCTGATGAATCGCCTGTGCGAGTAATTCTTTACCAGTACCACTAGCCCCCGAAATAAGTACATTAACTTGCGTTGGCCCAAGTAGTTTTACTTGCTCTAACAAGTGCAGCATTGCACCACTGCGCGTAACTATATTACTTTTAGGTGCAGCTTCATCGGCGTTAACACCATGAATTTCTATCGCTTTTGCAAGGCTGTCAAATAGCTCATCTTTATCCACTGGTTTAGTTATGAATGCAAAAATGCCCTGCTTAGTTGCCTCTACTGCATCAGGAATTGAGCCGTGCGCTGTCATCATAATGACAGGTAATGCAGGGTAGCGGCTTTGCAACTGACGATGCAGCGCCATGCCATCCATTTCATCCATACGCAAGTCGGTTATTACGGCGTCAAACACTTGGCTTTTAAGTATTTGTAGTGCGGTTAAGCCGCTTTCACAGGTCGTTACTTCGTACCCTTTTGATTCGATACGAATAGCGAGCAGTTTTAATAAGCTAGCGTCGTCGTCAACGAGTAATACTTTTGCACCTTGCACTTTAGTTGCTGCCATAGTTACTGCTCCTTAGTTTCTTCTCGTAGTAAAAGCTGCTGCTCAATTGTTGCTAACGATGAGAGGGTTTCTTGCATTTTATTGTTAAGTGCTTGTTGCTCTTTTTTAGCATTTATTTGCATAGTCACTTGTTGCTTTTGAAGCCATAAATATTGCTTTATATCATCTGGCCAAAAGTAAGCAAGATCGAGTTTTAGCAACTTAGTCATTACTGTATTTGGATCATCATTTATGTTTAAGCACATAAATTTAAAAAAGCGTTTAAGATCGTTTTCGCCTGTAAAAATATCTTTTTTTGGCACCAATTTAAATCCGCCACACTGATTAGCGTGCCATGCAATAACTTGCTCTGCTGGAGGGTAGCTAGGTTCTATTTTTGGTCTGGGTTTTGGGCTTGGTTTGCTGTTTTTGTCGTTTTTTATTTTAGTATCGACCACAGGTGCTGGTGTAATTGACACACGCTCTTCTTGCCCATTATTAATTTCACAACCAGATATAACCATGCTGCTACTGAGCACACATAAAATAGCGATTAAACGCAAGCGCATGTTAATTAACTCCTAGATTTTTTGTTATGGGAATTTTAATTGAAAACCGGCAACCATGTGGCTCATTATGTTCAACAGTAAGTGTACCTCTTAGCTGTTCAACAGACTCTTTTACAATAGTTAAGCCCAGCCCACTGCCTTGCAGCGTAACATTTTTACTGTGTTTACCTTGATAAAATGCGCTGAAAATTTGAGTTTTTTCTTGCTCTTTAATACCGCACCCTCTATCGAGCACAGCGATACAAAGTTGATTTTGCTCAAGCGCTAAATTAATAGTAACGCTTTGCTTATCTTCTGAAAATTTTAAGCCATTTGAGATAAGCTGAATTAAAATCATCTCAATAAGCTCACTAGGTAAAGCAAGCGGTTTATTTGGTAAGTCATTTTTCCATTGCAGAGCCTGCTCACGCGCACTTAAGCGATGCTCAAAATGGCTATTTATTTTATTAATAAGGAGGCTAAATTCAACTTCGCTTAGACTGTCTTTACTGGTACGAATCGCATTATAACTCAATAAACTGTCAATCATTGTACGAAGGCGCACCATAGATTGGCTAATAAGCTCAAGTACCGCTTTTTGCTCACCTGTAATTGGGCCTACTATTTCATCAGTTAGTAAGTCAGTACCTTCGACCATTGAAGCTAACGGCGTTTTTAGCTCATGGGTGACATGGCGTAAAAAAGTATCTTTTTGCTGCTCAAGCATATGTAGTTGCTCTTGCACCCACTGAAGCTTCTCTCCTAGCTCAACTAGCTCGGCTGAACCTTTAACTGATATTTTTTGCTGCCAATGTCCCTGTCCTAACTTATCAATAACCGTGGTTAACCCTTTTAGTCGCCCACTTATGCGCCATAAAAAACCACCACCTACAATTAAAGTAAGTGGAATAAGTGCCACCAGCCAGTTTATAAATGAGGCTTGCAAGCTTGTCAGCTCATTTTGGTTATTGGTAATTTGCGCTTCGTTTTTATCACGTAACCATAAAGTAAGTTCAGCAATTAAATCGCTCACTGGCACAAATAGCTCAGCTTGTTGTTGTTTTTGCTCAACGAGTTTTACATGCGCGGTTTGTAAGGTGGTATATAAGCGTTGCCATTGGTTGATATACTCTTTATTCGTGTTTACAAATTTGAGTTCATCAATGCTTTGTATGGATGATTGCCATTTATCGACAATAAGCTTATCTAGCGATTCACTTTTTAATACCCAGTTTTGCCTAGTGGCGCGTTCAAGACTGTTGAGTTCTTGCTTTAAAGTGTTAAACGATTTAGTAACTTGGTAGTTGTTACTCACAATACTTTGAGTAACCGCTAATTGCTTATTAAGCGAATTTAAAAATACGATCACCACTATAGAAAGCGGAAGTAGCGAAAGCAGCATACTCATTGCAAATTGCCCAATTAAATTAGGCCGCCAGTTAAGCATTGCTTGGTATTTTTTAGCTATGGTTGCTGGCATTTCGTTTAGTCCTTTTAAGTTAAGCGCTCTATTATTAAGTGCTTACCTTATACACTAGCTGAACCAGCAATTATATTTAATACGATTAACAGCCAGCACTATAAAACAATGTGTCGCCAAATAGAGACAACGTAAACCATTGATTTTTTAAACCCTACCTTTAATCTCACTGCATAATGTTGCAAAAGGCGCACAAAAATTACAATAAACCCAGTAAAAAATTCTCACTCCCCTCAAGTTAAAACGCTAAGCATTTGAAAATTAATAACAATTATTATTGGCATCATTTTTGTAATGCTGTTACTAACTTTAATCAATAAGGAAATAATTATGAACAAACGCATTTTAGTAATTTCATCATTACTGGCTTTAGGCTTTTTAGGCGCTAATGCACACGCAATGGACGTTCACGCGACTTTTAACGAACTTGATAAAGACAGTAACGGCACATTAAGTGAAGCCGAAGCAGGTGAAGATGCTGTGTTACACGAGAATTTTTCTCAAATTGATACTAATCAAGATGGGCAATTGTCGCTAGATGAATTCAAAAAATTTATTCAATAAACTCATTTAATAAGGAACGTGATTATGAAACAACTTATAGCCGCTTTTTCATTAATGTTTTTAGCAATTAGTGCCACTGTAATTGCATCGCCAACAAATGTGCGTTTTGCCCACTTAGATAAAGACATGGACGGACAAATATCAATTGCAGAAGCAAAGGAAGACAAGGAAGTAATGAGACAATTTGCCGACTTAGATGAAGACGGTGATGAAAAAATCTCAAAAAAAGAATTTGAAAGCTTTAAACCTTAATCAGTAATTACTGATTAAGGTTTACTTAAGCTTGTTACAGGTAAACTGAGCTTAAAAGCATTTGCCATAATCCCTGAGGGAGTGTGTAAAAGGATTTAATGTTGGGAGTTAAATTACGGCAAGTGCTTTTTCCTTTTCACTTTATTTTAGCCACAAACTTTAAATACATCTTTTGGAAGGAACACCATGAAGATACTTCCCCTTATTGTAAGCATCTTAATGCTATTAAGCTTTGATGCCGCTGCACTTGATGTAAAGCAACGCTTTGATCACCTCGATAGCGACAAAAGTGGCTATTTAACGCATGACGAACTTGATCCCCAACCACAACTATTAAACACATTTGTAAAATGGGACAAAAACCAAGATAACCAAATTTCGTTAATCGAATTTAAAAATTACCTTACCAATAACCTCTACTGAGTATTTTTCATGAAAAAAACAAGCTATATAGCGCTTTTTGCGTTTAGTATTTTTAGCACATTAGGCTTTGCTGCAAGCAACAATGTTGCAGAGCAATTTGAAAAACTTGATAGAAACCAGGATGGTTTTTTAACACGTTCAGAAACCGCTGTAGACCCCGCTTTGTGGTCTCGGTTTTCAAGCTACGATCAAGACAAAGACGGCAAGCTAACGCTAAGTGAATACAGTTTATACGCTAGTAAATAAACCCTTTCAAAAGCTAGATATTTTATGTTCTAGCTTTACTGCTTTTTTCTTCATCATAATTTGTCTCACATATTGGTATTATAAAGTTGGGTTTGCTAGTGTTAACGCACTAACAATAAAAAATAATGCCTTATGTCGCTCAAAAAAATAATCAAACCACTCATACTAGCCAGCCTTTGCGCTAGTTCTAGTTACACTCTCGCACAAACAAAAGTAATTTATAACGCCAATGGTTATACCCCTTTATACAAAGGTGAAGTACAGCAGTTTTCTACCCTCGTTATTAAAAATGGCAAGGTAGTAAAACTAGGTAGCGAAACACTTAAAGATAGCTACCCAGATGCTAAGCTAATTGACGCGCACGGTAATACCTTATTACCTGGCTTAATTGATGCTCATGGGCACGTTATTGGCCTAGGAGATAATTTATCGCAACTTGACGTACGCGGCGCAAAATCGGTTGATGAAGTAACAAATAAACTAAAAGTATTTGCCGATAATAAACAAGGTTGGATTATAGGGCGAGGTTGGAACCAAGAGCTTTGGGCTGATACACGCTTTCCTACAGCTAAAGATTTAGACAAAATAGTTAGCGATCGACCTGTGGTTCTTTCGCGGGTTGACAGCCACGCCATTTTGGTTAATTCAAAAGCGCTCGAACTTGCTGGTATTACAGCCAAAACAAAAGCGCCTGAAGGCGGTGAAATAATTAAAGACGAATTTGGTAATCCTACAGGTATTTTTGTAGATAAAGCAGAATCGCTAATTACCCAGCATATGCCAGCCCCCTCAAAACAAGATATAAGTGACTCACTTGATGCAGCAGGTAAGCATTTATTAAGTTTAGGCATTACCTCTACTCACGATGCAGGTATTGATAAAACCACATGGGAGGTTTACAAAGAGCGCGGCGACCTTGGTAATTTACCATTACGTATTGTGGCAATGCTAAGTGGTGCAAGTCCTGATTTAGGCACAATGTTAAAGGCAGGCCGATACCACGACAAAAATGACTTTATGGAAATTCGCAGTGTTAAAGTTTACGCCGATGGCGCACTTGGCTCTCGCGGAGCCGCTCTGATTGAAGAATACGCAGACAGACCTGGTCACCATGGTTTAATGCTTGAAACACAAGAAAAACTCGAAGCGCTCTTTACACAAAGCTTTAAAAGCGGCTTTAGCGCAAATACCCACGCAATTGGCGATAAAGCAAATAAAGTAGTACTTGATGCTTATCAAAATGTGTTTAAAAAAACGGGCGGTATATTACTACGTAACCGAATAGAGCACGCACAAATTGTAACGCCTGAGGATATCCCTCGCTTTAAAGCGTTAAAAATAATCCCTTCAATGCAGCCAGTACATGCCACTTCTGATATGCATATGGCAGAGCAACGCTTAACTGAAAAACAATTAAGCGGTGCCTATGCTTGGCAAACATTTTTAAAGCAAGGATCGGTGGTTGCAGCAGGCTCTGATTACCCTGTAGAGCTTGCAAATCCATTTGATGGTTTGTATTCAGCCATTACACGCATGGATCATAACAAACTACCTGAAAACGGCTGGCGCGCAAGTGAAGTACTAAGCCGCGAAGATGCATTACGTGCATTTACTCTCGGTGGCGCTTATTCAGCCCATCAAGAATTTAAGGTGGGTAGTTTAGAAAAAGGTAAATGGGCAGACTTTATTTTACTTGATAAAGACTACTTTAAAGTACCTGTTGACGAGATATACAAGACGAACGTACTACAAACCTGGGTTGCAGGTAAACTTCGCTATAAAAAAGAAGAGATTAAAAAAACACCATAATCAAAAATAAACAAAGTAATTATTAAATTTAGTTAAAGTAATCAAAAAGTGTGTCGATAAAGAGGGGTATTTATAAAATTCCCTTATGTTTCAGGAAGAAAACATGTTATCAAAAAAGATATCTCTTACTTTATCGGCACTTTTTACACTATCACTATCCGCTTGTTCTACTCACCCTGTTTATAATGGACATGCACCACATAACAATATTGGCTATAATAACGCCCATAATCGCTATGCTGAGAATAATCAGCCTCGCGTGAGTAACTGGCAATTTCCTGAAAATAATTACCGCCCAATTAACAGCAGTAAGTTACTAAGTAATTATACAGAGCAATTAGCAATGAAGCTGATTGAAAATATGAATTACATAAATAGTAGTACGCCTATCGCTATCACTTCGTTTGTAAATTTAGACGATAACCTGCAAACCACTAATATTTTTGGTAATCATTTAGCTGAAAGCTTTATTACTGAATTACAAGAGTTTGGTTTGTCTGTTGTTGATTACAAACATACAGGTACAGTGCACGTGACGCCTTTGGGTGATTTTTCGTTTAGCCGAAATGGTAAAGACATTAAAGGCTATCCACATATTGAATACACTTTAACTGGCACACTTACGTACACTAATCGTGGCGTTATTGTTAATGCACGTATTATTGGTGCTAAATCTAAAGTAGTGGTGTCATCAGCTAAAGGCTTTATACCAAGCTTTGTAGTTGAATCGCTATACCCAACTCGTAGAACCGATGGGATAGTACTAGACGCTATCCAATAAAAACAAAAAGGGTTAACGCAAGTTAACCCTTTTTGTTTGTGTAATAAAAAATGTTTAGCTAAACATGTTTTTCACATCAGTTAGCATATCGTTGTATTCATCACTTGTGAATAATTGCATAGATGGTATTACACCTTTATCTATATATGTTTGCAGCGCTGCCGATTTATCAGAAACTTGTAACGTCCCCTCTAAAATAGCGCCTACTCGAATAAAGTCGACGTAACTAACTTTATCAGGTTTGTAACTTGGATCTGCCCAGCTTAGAGCTACATCAACAAACTCTTTAGGAAACTCCCACGCTTGCATGATGGATGAGCCAATTTTTCCACTCAGTTTTTGAATTGCGTGAGCTAAAAAGCTTGGATTAGCAAACACTTCAGGGTGGCGCTCAGCTTCAGTTAAAATTGGTAATACACCAATATTATAAACAAGTGCTGCTAATGTAATTGAATCACGATTTAATGAAGTGTGTTTATTGTTTTTTAAGTAAAACTCCATGAGTGTTATTGAATGGCTAGCAACGGTTAATGTTTTTTGCCAAGCCTTACCCATGTAGCCTTTAATCAGCTCATTGTTTGATACAAATAATTGCTCCATCGCCATAGCCGTTGCAATATTTTTAATTTGGCGCAACCCAATGCGAGTCACCGCTTGTTGTAAATTAGATACTTTTACAGAGCGTCCCATAATTGCACTATTAGCTACTTTTATCATACGAGCTGAAAGCGCTGGATCTTGTGAGATTACATCTGACATTTGCATTAAATTAACATCAGGGTTATCTGCAGCTTGGCGAACCTTAATCGCTACTTCAGGTAGCGTTGGTAAAACCAACGTATCGTTATTTATTCTATCGACTAGAATCGTTAATAAAGCGTTTTCTGTAGACATAAAGCTGCCGTCCTTTTGTGTTCAGCCTGTAAAGTAACTGCGAACTCAGGCAGTTAATTTTTGTATTAGTAATATAATTAGTATTGTCTAACTTACCGATAAAGTTAAGAAAATTATAGAAGTTTATTTTATTTATAATGTTTTACCGCTCATGCTTGCCTTACAACGCCAAATACTTGCTATTTACCATTTAGTTTTGCTTTAATGCACTCACAATAAGGAAGCGTTTGTACGTATTTAGCCTTTTAACTAAAACAGTACAATTATTAAACTTACTTTTTAACAGGCAATATAATGATCTTAAATAAAATTAGCCAAGCAATTATGCTCTCTGGTGTTGTTTTTCTTAGTGCATGTTCTGAACAAGCACCGTCTTCTACCGACAACACAGCCGTAGAGCTTGCTCAAAAAAGCAGTGCACAATCAGGTCCTAAGCTTATTAATGCAGATAAACAACGTTTAGATATTTACACCGACTTTAGCTTGAAAAGTGATTTATCACACTTGAGCGACAACCAAAGAGCGATGGTTGGAAAGCTTATTGATGCCTCAAAAATAATGGACGAATTATTTTGGAAGCAATCTTTTGGTGAGAATAAAGATGCTTTTTTAACAAAGTTAGGTGACGAAAAAGTACGTAAATTTGCCGATATTAACTACGGTCCATGGGATCGTTTAAATGGCGATGAAGCGTTTTTATCTAGCTATAAAGAAAAGCCTCTTGGCGCACAGTTTTACCCTGCAGATATAACCAAAGAAGAGTTAAACAACGCAGACGTTGAAGACAAAACAGGGCTTTACTCTGTAATTAAGCGTGATGAGCAAGGTAAGCTTTATAGCGTGCCATATTCAAAAGAGTATGCTGCTGAGCTTGCACAAGCCGCTGACCTTTTACGCGAAGCAAGTAAACTTGCTGATGATAAAGAGTTTGCTAATTACCTAAACCTGCGTGCTGACGCTCTACAAAAAGATGACTTCCAAGTTTCTGACTTTGCTTGGATGGACATGAAAAACAACCCCGTAGATGTGGTTATTGGCCCAATTGAAACTTATGAAGACCAATTATTTGGTTACCGTGCTGCTTATGAATCTTACGTACTTATTAAAGATTTAAAATGGAGCGAACGTTTAGCTAAATTTGCAGCATTTTTACCTGAACTTCAAAAAGACTTACCTGTTGATGCCAAGTACAAACAAGAAGTACCAGGCTCTGACGCCGATCTAAATGCCTATGATGTTGTTTACTACGCAGGGCATTCAAACGCTGGCAGCAAAACAATTGCAATTAACTTACCAAACGATGAGCAAGTACAGTTAGAAAAAGGCACACGTCGTCTGCAACTTAAAAATGCGATGCGCGCTAAGTTTGATAAAATTTTAGTGCCAATTTCAGAGCAGTTAATTGTACCTGAGCAGCGTAAACACATTACTTTTGATGCCTTTTTTGCCAATACGATGTTCCATGAAGTCGCTCACGGTTTAGGTATTAAAAATACAATCACTGGTAAAGGAACTGTTCGTCAATCATTACAAGAGCACGCGAGTGCACTTGAAGAAGGTAAAGCCGATATTTTAGGTTTGTACATGGTTGAGCAATTGCTTAAAAAAGGCGAAATTACTGAAGGTACGCTTGAAGATTACTACACGACGTTTATGGCTGGCATATTCCGCTCAGTACGTTTTGGTGCATCAAGTGCGCATGGTCAAGCGAATATGATCCGCTTTAACTTTTTTGCACAAGAAGGCGCGTTTTCTAAAAATGAAGCGGGCTTATATAGTATAAACATGGAAAAAATGAGCACTGCTATTGCAGACCTATCTCGCTTAATTTTAACCTTACAAGGTGATGGCGATTACGAAAAAGTAGATCAACTAATCGCAACGCATGGCGATATTAAAGAAGAACTAGCTAAAGACTTAGAAAAACTAAGTAAAGCAAATATCCCTGTAGATGTAACGTTTAAACAAGGTAAAGAAGTACTAGGTTTAAAATAACCTAGCACGGTGATAATTTAAGGGCGCTGTAGTTTATAATTGCAGCGCTTTTTTATTATTTATCGTTTACCACTTCACGCACTACAGGCTCTAGACTTTTCATACCCCAGCGTTTTCCTTTATCAAGCGCGGCCTCTAAATCAAGACCCTGCACATGTGCAGAAATTGCAATCAACGCTCCAACTCGATTGCTACTTGCACAATGCACTAAAATCGATTCTCCCTCAAACTCATTAAGTAAGTTTGTTAAATTACGCGCATTTTCAACAGTAACATCCTTCGCACCTGCAATAGGTAATGCGTGATAGCTCATCCCTAAAGATCGCACAAACTCACCTTCATCCCACGTTTGTTCACTGAAAGCGCGCAGGTTTATGACATGCTTTACACCCGCTTGTGATAATAACTTGATCTGCTCAGCATTGGGCTGTGCGCCCGAGTAAACATGATTACTATGTTCAACTAAATTTTCTATATCTGTCTTTTTAATAATTTCAGTGTTAACTGCCCGCTCAGCTGCAACAGCAAAGTGCCCACCTGATAATGCGACAATAAATAAACCCGTACAAAGTTGATTGATTAGTTTCATTTTATTCCTTATTGATTAGAGTCTGTTGACCTTCAGTATTAAAATTTTTTCTACCTAAGGCAGCGTATATTTGGCATTTATACTACGTTATCGCCTATTTATGCGAAGCAGACGCACAATATAAGCATAAACTCGGCCTTACCTAAAAACTAAACAGGCTACTAAAAATTTAACCCCGAAAGATAAATAAACCCGAATAGCTATTAAAAATGGGTTTTTAATTTTACTATTTGCTCATCACTATAAGGGACTGCAGGAAATTTACCCCAAATTGGCGCAGGCCAAGCAGCATCACTCGTAAAGCGCGCAATATGATGAATATGTAATTGTGGTACCATATTACCTAAAGCCGCTACGTTTAACTTATCCGGACTAAACACATCCATTAATAACTTACTTAACTTGGCTGACTCTTTTAAATAAACTATTTGATCATCCTCAGATAAATCAATTATTTCTCTTAAGTTAACCTGCCTTGGCACTAATACAAACCACGGATACTGACTATCGTTTAATAAAAGTACTTTACACAGCGGCCAATCGGCAAGTTCTATACAGTCGCGTTTAAGCTCTGGTGCAAGTTCAAATTTAAGGTTCGTCATTGTTATGTCCTACTTTGTCTTTAATAATCGCCACTTTATAGCATTTAGTTGCAGTTGCACACGCTTGGCTTTACCATCAAAGCAATATTTATAATAAGCTAAGGCAACCTTGTGCTAAAAAAAATAAAACACCTCTCACTAGCCCTACCATTAATGGTTGGCGCTATTAGTGTTCAAGCAAAACCTTTATCGTTGGAGCGTATTTTTGACGATCCGAGCCTTTCAGGTAAATCACCTGTACAACTTAAATTTTCGCCTGACGGCAGCCGTGTAACTTATTTACAAGGTAAAAGCGATGACTACAACCGCTACGATTTATGGGAATATAATTTAAAAGATAACACCAATCGTGTGCTAGTTGATTCGGCAAAATTATTTTCAGGCCCAGAAAACCTATCAGATGAAGAAAAAGCCCGCCGCGAACGCCAACGTATTTTTGGTAAAGGCATACTTGAGTACAAATGGTCGAAAGACGGTAAAGCACTTTTATTCCCACTTAACGGCGACCTTTACTATTACGATTTAGCCTCAGGTAAAAGTAAAAAGCTAACCAATACTGAAACATTTGAAACCGATGCACGCTTTTCACCTAAAGGTAATTATGTATCATTCATTCGTGAACAAAATCTTTATGCTTTAGAGCTTGATTCAGGAAAAGAAATTCAGCTTAGTAAAGATGGCGGTGGCGTAATTAAAAATGGTATGGCTGAGTTTGTTGCTCAAGAAGAGATGAGCCGCATGACGGGTTACTGGTGGTCAGGTGATGAAACTAAAATTGCTTATACCCGCGTTGACGAAACTCCAGTAAAAGAAGCTATCCGTAACGAAATTTACGCTGATGAAGTTAAATTATTTAACCAACGCTACCCGTTTACAGGTACCGACAATGTTAAAATTCAACTCGGTGTGGTTAAACTAAACGACCAAAAAGTAGATTGGATTGATTTAGGTAAAAATGAAGACATTTATATCGCGCGTGCTAAGTGGCTAAAAGACGGCAATACACTTTCTTACCAATGGCAAAATCGCTCGCAACATAAATTAGAGCTTCGTTTTTATAACAGCGAAACTAAAGTCCAAAAAGTAGCATTAACCGAAGACAGCGAAACGTGGATTAACTTACATTTTGATCTTGAGTTTTTAAAAGACAAAAAACATTTTGTATGGGCATCTGAGCGCGACGGTTTTAAACACTTATATCTGTATCGCACAAACGGTCAACTTGTACGTCAAATCACCTCTGGTGATTGGGCTGTTGATAGCTTAAAAGGTATTGATGAGAAAAAAGGCATTGTTTACTTTGCCGGTCGAAAAGATACACCGCTTGAAAGCCATTTATACAGCGCGCCTTTATTTAAAAAAGGCGATGCCAAACGTATCACCGAAAAAGGTCAGTACCATAATGTTGTGCTAGCAAAAGACAGCAAAACCTTTATCGATAATAGCTCGTCTGATAATAAACCAAACTCAGCAGCGCTTCGTAAAGTAAACGGCGAATTTATTACATGGCTTGAAGAAAATAAGCTTGATAGTAACCATCCGCTTACTCCTTATTTAAGCGACTTAACAAAACCAGAATACGGCATAATTAAAGCCGAAGATGGCCAAGTTATGCATTACCGTTTATTTAAGCCTAGCAACATTACTGATGGCAAAAAGCACCCTGTTATTGTTAACGTATACGGCGGCCCGCATGCTCAACGAGTGACGAATAGCTGGCGCAGTAAAAACTTGTACTTTCAGTACATGGCACAACAAGGTTACGTCATTTTTCAACTAGATAACCGTGGTTCGTACAACCGTGGTAAAAAGTTTGAAGATGCTATTTATAAAAACCTAGGCGTGGTTGAAGTTGCCGATCAAATTAAAGGCGTAGAGTTTTTACGTACACTTGATTACGTAGACCCACAACGCATCGGTGTTTATGGCCACAGCTACGGCGGNCAAGCCGGCGTATCGGGTGCTCCTGTAACCGATTGGGCTCTATACGATACGCATTACACAGAACGTTATTTAGGTCACCCTGATACGAATGCTAAAGGGTATGAAGACAGCGCAGTATTTCCATATGCTGATGGCTTAAAAGGCCCATTAATGATTTATCATGGAATGGCTGATGACAACGTGTTGTTTACGCATTCAACTAAATTATTTAAGCAACTACAAGATAACGAAAAACAGTTTGAAATGATGACCTACCCAGGCTCTAAGCACAGCCTACGTGGTAAACAGGTGCAAACACACTTACATCAAACAATTACAAACTTTTTTAATCGTCATTTTGATGTTAAATAATTAAACTATTTTAAAAATAGACAAAGGCTGATTGATAAATCAGCCTTTTTTTTGCATTATTACTCGTCGGACCTAGATTAAACTTTCTTTTTAGCTACGCTTATCCTATGCGCTAAAGCGCACACTTTTTGAGGATAAATGTATGCCTAGTCTACGTAGTTTCAGTATATTCCAACGTTTCTCGCTACTTATAGCAATTGTGGTGTTTGGGCTTATAGCGCTTAGTATAGCCAGCTTAACTCACCAATATAGCTCTCTTAAAAACGAGCAGTACCTTAAAACACAAAATGTAGTAGAAACTGCGTACAGTATAATCGAGCACTTTTATGACCTTGAGCAAA
The DNA here is from genome assembly GCF_000498015.1 of Pseudoalteromonas sp. TAE79. Classification (NCBI taxonomy): domain Bacteria; kingdom Pseudomonadati; phylum Pseudomonadota; class Gammaproteobacteria; order Alteromonadales; family Pseudoalteromonadaceae; genus Pseudoalteromonas; species Pseudoalteromonas sp. TAE79. Next base: position 16,011 of record NZ_AUTL01000100.1, on the reverse strand, counting down.
ATAATACTCTCACTCAACAACAAGCTCAATCGCAAGCACTTAATGCAATAGGAGCTCTGCGCTACGACAAAACCAATTACTTTTGGATTAACAATTACCAGCCAAAAATGGTTATGCATCCTATAAAACCTGCGCTTGAAGGAAAAGATTTAACCAATAATAAAGACCCTGACGGCAAAGCACTGTTTGTTGATATGGTTAATATAGTTAAACGCTCTGGCGAGGGATTTATTCCTTATAAATGGCCAAAACCAGGTAAAGAAAAACCGGTTGAAAAAATCGCATTTGTTAAAGGTTTTAATCAATGGCAATGGATTATTGGCTCAGGTGTTTATCTTGATTCAATTGACGAAGCATTTAGCGAGCAACGAAACCTTATAGTCGTCAGTGCAACAATTATGATTATTGCTGTTATTTTACTTAGTTACTTTATAGGCAAAAGCATTTTAATACCTACTCGTTTAGCAGCCGATATGATGAAAGACATTTCACAAGGCGAAGGCGATTTAACTCGTACATTAAATGAATCCGGTAACGATGAAATATCTGAACTATCACACTCATTTAATTTATTTGTTTTAAAAATGCGAGAGTCTCTTGTTCATGTATCACAAAGTGCAAACGACGTAAGCGAACATGCGCATACAGTTGATGATTCAAGTAGAACAAGCCACTCGTTTATTGAGCTTCAAAACGACAGCTCAACCCAAGTTGCAGCTGCCATGGAGCAAATGACTCACCAAATACATGATGTAAGCCGTAACGCCGAAGCCGCAGAGCAAGCAGCTAAGGATGCAGCACAAAACGCATCAACGGGTAAAAATGTAGTTGCGCAAACAATTACAGCAATAGAAACACTCTCAAGCAACATAGAAACAGTCAGCCGCGTAACAGAAGATTTAGCCAACGAGAGCCATAATATAGGCTCTGTACTTGATGTAATAAGAAGCATATCGGAGCAAACAAACTTACTGGCATTAAATGCTGCCATTGAGGCTGCTCGCGCAGGAGAGCATGGCCGAGGATTTGCTGTTGTTGCAGATGAAGTAAGAACACTGGCCAGTCGTACAGGGCAAAGTACCGACGAAATTCAAACCATGATCACTAAACTTCAAGAAGGTGCAAAAGCAGCAGTAGAAGCAGTTAAATCAAGCCAAGCACTTTCAGTTTCTACCGTAGATCAGGCGTCATCAGCCAATACTTCACTTAATGAAATAGAACGACTTGTTTCAATTATTACCGAAATGAACAGCCAAATCGCACGCGCCACAGAGCAGCAAACTCAAGCTGCCGACGAGGTTAATTTGCGTATTAATGAGCTATCTCAATCAACTGAGCAATCATTAAATAATACTAAACAGCTTACCGATGCCAGTGATAATCTTAAACAAAGTAGCCAAGAGCTTTCGAGCGTAGTTAATCGTTTTAAATTAGATTAATCGATACCGTTCTCATAAAATGCAAAAAGCCCTGAATTAACAGGGCTTTTTTATTGCATGTAAGTTTTTAGCTTACAAACAGTAACGTGCAAACAAGCTCGTTACTGATGCAGCCGTTGGCTTGCCATGCTGCCAATCACCGCCTTCAACACCGCTTCCTGCAATGTCCATATGCACATAAGGCAAAGGTTGCGCAGAGTCGTTACCGTGCTTATCAAGCCCACCAACAATAGCCATAAACGCCATAGGGAACTGATGTCCACGAGCAGTAACTGCAGATGCCGCATTATTACTAGAGAGTACATCGTCAGCTAGCGTGCGTGGTTTAATAAAGTCGTAATCTTCACGGCGAGAACGCGATACTTCTGCGCCATCGGCCCACAAATCTCCAAGGTCAGCTATTTGACGTGAAACACCTGCGCTACGAGCTGGACCGTTTTCAACATACGCACCGTAAGGACCCATTGCACGTGCCGCGTGACCCGTTAATGTAGCAACAGTAAACAACGTTGGGTTTATTTCGCCTTTAGCTAAATCTTTCATTTCGCTAAGCAGGTCGCCCATTGCTAAGCGCCCTTCTGCATCGGTATTACCAATGCGTACACGGATACCTTCGCGGCTAGTAATAATTTCATCTGGCACAAAACAATCCGAGCCAATAGAGTTACGAACAACAGCCAAGTACGATACTACTTTAACGCCTTTAGGCTGATAATCCGCAACAGCTTTCATAAAGCCCGCAACAGAAGCTGCGCCACCTTTATCACGGCTCATGCCTGCCATATGGCCACCTACTTTTAAATCGGCGCCGCCTGTATCGTATACAAGACCCTTACCTACAAACATAAGTGTACGAGTAATTTCGCCCTCTGGTACATATTCAAGCTTAACAACACGTGGGTGATGGCGCTCAACTGCATACGATGCACGAGCAACAGTGCTTAGCATTGGGTAGTTTTTATCAATAGCTGCAATATCATCAATTACGTCAACTGCAATGTTTGAGCCTTTAAATAAATCAACGCAGTAATCAGCAAAACGTGGTGGAGCCATACGCTCAGGTTCGGTGCCACATAAGTCACGCGCGGCATATTGGCCCGCAGCAATTGCATTAACTGCTTTAATTGTTTGCTCGCTTGCGCCAACTAAACCAATTTGAGTAATAGGTTCAATACTTTCACCGTGATATTCACGCGCTTCTAATGGCTGCCATNCATAAGGCTTGGCAAGCGCCTAAATAAGCAACTTCTAAAGCATGCTGATAACGGCTATCGCCATTTAAATTTGGTAAAAATAATGCAGGGTTAACACTACCCGACGCTTTTGCTTCGTTAATTGCTAATTTAGCAGCATCAAAATAACGGCGTACATCGTCGTAATCTCTATTTATCGGACCCGTTGGCGCAAGTACAACGCGTTTGTTTTCAATCACTAATAAAGTAACTTGTTTACCAATACGAGAATCAACTTTTGCTTGGTCTAAAATAGCATTACGTAATGAGTTATTTGGTAATAGAGAAAAGTCATCACTAATAATAATAAGCGCATCATGAGATGTGCATTCAAGGCTTGCACTAACCGCTTGAGGGTATGCCATAAATAAAGTCCTGTTAGAAAACATAAGCCCCTATTATCGTCGATTTAAATATTGAAGACCAGCAAGGTGAGATCAGCTAATTATACAAGTTGCCAATAAATGGCAACTTGGGGTTACAGGCTTTACAGCTTAATCGAGAATACTCAGTTGAAAGTTTTGCTCTGGCTCGCTTTTAATGCCAACGCCTATGCCAAGTAATCTTACAGGTTGTTGTAGCCCTCGTTGATAGGCCTTAGTAAGGAGTTGAATAAATATTTCTGTGTTTAGCTCGTGGTATGCCTGATCGGCTGAGGTCACTACAAAATTTGCAAACTTCACTTTAACACTCAGCTTATTAATACGGTTTTGTAATTGCTGTTTATTAAGTCTTAAAACTAATTCGTCTAACAATTTTGGCAGCTCATCTAAGCACTCTTGCAAACTTGTTTTGTTGTATTCGTAGGTATGCTCAACACTCAGCGACTTTCTGATGCGATCTGTTGATACTTTACCAACATATTCACCTGCACATTTTTGATAAAGCGACACACCAAAGTTACCCACATGTTGCTGCATCCAGTTAACGCCTTTTTCGCGTACATCCTTGCCGGTATATAAGCCTTTTAAATTTAGCTTTTCGAGCGTTACTTTACCCACCCCCGGGATTTTCCCCAGCGGTAATTGCGCTAAAAAGTCATCGATCTCATGAGGCAAAACGACAAATTGACCATTCGGTTTTTTTTCGTCGCTGGCTATTTTGGCAATAAATTTAATCGGTGCAATGCCTGCTGATGCAGTGAGCCCGGTGGCATTGTAAATATCGGCTCTTATTTGCTGTGCAATAAGTGTGGCACTGCCTTTACAAGCGGTGCTGTCTGTTACATCTAGGTAGGCTTCGTCTAAAGAAAGAGGTTCAACTAAATCTGTGTAGCGGCTAAATACTTCACGTATTTGATTTGAAGCTTCTTTGTATACAGCCATGCGCCCAGGGACAATAACTAAATCGGGGCATAATTGTTTAGCATGATAGTTCGACATAGCCGATCGCACGCCATATTCTCTAGCTATATAGTTAGCGGTTGAGAGCACGCCTCGTCGGCTATTGCCTCCAATAGCAAGCGGTACACATGCAAGTTTTGGATTATCTCGCATTTCTACTGCTGCATAAAAGCAATCCATGTCTATGTGAATAAACTTCTTCATCACCACAACAACAACTGGTTATTTATACAGTTATTATTATATAATCAAATGTGATAAGCAAGCCTAGGGCCTGTTTATCTTTCGAGGTTAAATTTGCAGCAGTATGTTTGGTATTTAGGCAAGGCAGAGCCTATGTAGTGTGGTTATTCCCCATAAATAGGCGATAACGTAGCACAAATGCCAAACATACGCTGCCCGAAGGGTTCTGCCTAGGGGCAATTTACTCTTTGTTGCTCGGTTTTTACTTAGCCCACTAGGTCACAAACCTCGCGCCGCGATTAAATAGCCCTTAGATTGAACAAATTTTAATCCTGAAAGGTCAACAGGCCCTAGTTAGCGATTAAAAAAAGCGCTTATTACCTTCTTGCTCTTTATAACCGCGCAACCAAAACACAACCTCGAAAAAAAACCCCGCTAACATCAAAATAATAGCGCCTGATTCGTTACCCATTGCGTAACAGGTAAAAGAGGCTATAAAAACCAAACAAGCTAAGGACCAGTTAATTATGTTCTGCATATTTCTACCTCTGTGTGTTTTTGTGTTTGTCTGTGCAATTTAACTGTAGACCTAAAATTAAATAGGTACAATCATCTTATAAAAAAACTTGCCATTAATTACCTTGAGCTCGTAACCCCATGTTGATAATCTAAGTACTTTAAAATTAAGGGCCAATAAATAATGCAAACGTTTAAAGATCAGCACCCTATCCATACTGACATCACCGTAGCGTGGGCTGATATGGATGCACTACAACACGTAAATAATGTAGTGTATTTACGTTACTTTGAAATAGCCCGAATCGACTTCTTAAATAAAATAAATCTGTTCGATACAATAAGCCCTAATGGCGTGGGCCCGGTAATAAGCGAAAATAACATTCGTTATAAACGCCCAGTTACATTCCCAGATACGCTTACAGTCGGTGTTACTATTTCTGATATAAAAACAGACCGATTTGTTATGAATTACACCGTATTTAGTCACGCACAAAACGCTATAACAACAACAGGCACTTCAAAAGTGGTTATGTTTGATTTTGAAACAGGCCAAAAAGCCCTCATTGCAGAGCCTCTTTTATCGGCGTTAGTTAGCTACTCTCAAGACGAGCAATAAGGAATTCTCATGCAATACAGCCCACTTGGCAGCAGTGGTATTAAAGTTTCAAGAGTATGTTTAGGCAGTATGACTTGGGGTAAACAAAATACTCAAAGCGATGCTGATGAACAAATAGCCTACGCGCTAGAGCAAGGCGTAAACTTTATTGATACAGCCGAAATGTATGCAGTACCGCCCTCTCCAGAGACATATGGAAAAACTGAGGAAATTATTGGCGATTGGCTATCGCGTAATCAGCAAAAGCGCAGCGATGTGGTACTTGCTACAAAAATTGCAGGCAATGGATTATCGTGGGTACGTGATGGTGGCAATATTACGCGCCAAACGGTAATAGAAGCCGTAGACGATTCACTTAAGCGCCTTAAAACCGACTACATTGATTTATATCAGCTGCATTGGCCAAACCGCTCTACCCCGCACTTTGGCAGACAATGGCCCGGCACTCTTAAATTTACCGACGTAAATACACAAGAGCAGCAAGCTAGTATGCTTGATATTCTAGAGGGCCTTAATGAATGTGTTAAAGCAGGTAAAATTAAGCACTGCGGTTTATCTGACGATACGCCATGGGGTATAAGCCAGTTTTTAAGTTTGGCCAAAGAGCATAACTTACCGCGTATGGTATCTATTCAAAATGAGTTTAGTTTAGCGCACGCTAAAGACTGGCCGTATTTAATAGAACAATGTGTACACGAAGATATTGCCTACTTACCGTGGTCGCCCTTAGCAGCCGGTTTATTAACGGGTAAATACCTAAACGGTGCTCGCCCAGAAGGATCTCGTTGGACCTTCATGCAGCGCAACGGTATTTTTAGAGATACACCCAATGCAGAGCAAGCCACTAAGCAGTATGTTGAGCTGGCTCATGCAAACAATATTACTCCAGCACAACTAGCACTCGCATGGTGTAACCAAGTAGATGGCGTAACCTCTTCAATTATTGGTGCAACAAGCATAGCCCAATTAAAAGAAGATATTGATGCATTTAACATCACGTTAAGCGACGAAATTCTTAGTGAGATTAACACTATATTTAAAAACTATCCTATGCCTTATTAAGCATGTACCAGTTAAAAGCAGCCTTGAACAAGGCTGCTTTTAACTAAAATATTTGACCCTACTACAACCAACACTATACTTTAATTAAGTTTTCTTAATTCAACGAACACTTATCAATGCTGAGAAACGGATACTATGCATTTTGTCTATTAATTGTATTTAACGCGCATGCTGTTGAACAAAAATTACAGCCTCTAGAAGAAATTATTTGGCTGCAAAGTTACACGCCCCCTTTTCATATAGCTAAAAGCGAAAGTGCACCACAAGGCGGTATTTGCGACAACCTAACCGAGCAACTCATTAGAACAATAACAGGTGTAAAACATACCCGCTTAATTGTCCCTCAGCAGCGTATAAATAAATATTTAAGTGAAGGAAAAAACGTATGCTTCCCGTGTGTTATTTATAAAAAACATAATAACCAACTACTTAACTACTCAAATCCAACAACGGTATATCCCCCATTTTCAATTATCACGACTAAAGAGCTAAAGCCCAAATTAGAAGAAAAGCACGGCTCGCCTATTCACCTTATTAATTTATTAACCGACCCGCAATACGTATACGGGCAAGCTGCTGCACGTAAATTTACAACTAAAATTAATACAATTATTGAAAACACAAAACGAGATAAAGAGTCGTCGTTAAGTTGGAGTAGCGAAAATGAAAGTCAGGCTGTTATAGCACGCTTGAGTCACGGCTTTTTAGACTACTCAATTGATTACCCGTTTATGGCCGATTACTTTAATAAACAAGGAGAATATACGAATATAGAGAGTGTACCAATTGCAGAAAATGACATTCAATTTATACGAGGAGCAATAGGTTGTGCGGCTAACGCACCTAATAATTTTGCACAGCAAGCGCTTAAAAAAATTAACCGCGCGCTAAAAAATAATGTACTACAATCGCCTGAGTATCAACAAAGTCAGCATAATTGGCTTAAAACTACCTTTGCCGACTTTGATAAACACTACCAACAGCAAGTTATTAATTTTTACTTACTTGCCACTGATGCTCAAGCAAGCACTGATCATTAGCATAAAGTGCCACAGCAAAAATACTTTTAGGTGTTACCTCGCCTACGCCCGACGGTGTGCCTGTCATTACTACATCACCATCTTCTAAGCTCATAAATTCACTAATTTCTTGTAAAATTGAGTCCGGATTATGCAGCATAAAATGAGTATCGCCTCGCTGAATTACTTCATTATTAATTTTAAGTTCAAAAGTAAAGTGCTTCATTGTCTCTGTTAGCGCTACAAAATCAGTTAAAATAACAGAGCCGTCGAACGCTTTTGCGCGCTCCCATGGAAGTCCTTTATTTTTTAATTTACTTTGCACAGTACGCTTAGTTAAATCAAGGCCGAGTCCAACCCCTACAAATTTTTTATTTTTAACTACAAAACATAGCTCGGTTTCATAATGCAGCGTATCGCCGTTATGAGCCGCAAATAACGTATTAGTAATTGCACTATTTGGTTTGTTAAATAATACCATTTTGTCTGGCGTTTCGTTATTTAGCTCTGCAATGTGTGCGGTATAGTTACGGCCAACACACACTACTTTTGATGGTGTTAATTCTTCAGATACTAACTTTATTGAATGCATATAAATAATGTCTCAGTTATTGGACCTGTTGACCTTTCAGGATTAAAATTTGTTCAATCTAGGGGCTATTTAATCGCGGCGCGAGATTTGTAACCTAGTGGCTCGGTAACTGCTCCTGCGTTATTCTACTGACTTACATCCCTGTAAGAATAAGTAAAAACCGAGCAAAGCTTCCGCGTCCTGCTCACGCCCCTTACCTAAATCCATGTAGGCAACAAAGAGTATATAGCCCCTGGGCAGAACCCTTCGGGCAGCGCGTGTTTGGCATTTGTGCTACGTTATCGCCTATTTATGGGTAATAACCACACTACACAGGCTCTGCCTTGCCTAAATACCAAACATACTGGCAAATTTAACCTCGAAAGATAAACAGGCCCTAGCTAATAAGCGTTTCAAGTAAGCTCAAATTAATAGGTTTAAGTAAAACTCGGTCAATATTTAAATCTTTTATTTCTTTAGGATCTGGCTCTGCGCCACTTACAATCACCAAGCGTAGCTCTGGATATCGCTCATTAACTTGCTGGCCTAAATCAATGCCACGCCCATCAGGTAAATGCATGTCTAACAATACCTTATTAAATTGCTGGTCGTGATTAAGTATTTGCAAACATTGTGCGCAGCTAGACGCAATGACGGTTTCAACGCCTAGACTTTCTAAAAGTAGCTGCGTAATTTGCGCTGCATCGTGATCGTCTTCAACAAGTAAAAAGCGCTGCTTTTTCTCGGTTAAGCCCTTACTACAATTTATATCTTTAGCTTGCGGTGCATGCTCTGGCGCTACCAAATAATCTTGCAAACATTGATATAAAGCCGCGCTATCAACAGGTTTTGGTATTACATCGTTAAAGCCAAGTGCAGCAAGCTCCTCATGTATGCCTTTCATAGTAGCGGCAGTGAGCGCGATTATTGGGCCTTTGTAACCCATTTTTCTAAGCTCTATGGTAGCTTCCTTGCCGCCCATTACAGGCATATGAATATCAATAAAAATAATATCGTAAGGCGCTTTATACGCATCTGCAATACGCACTTTTTCAAGTGCTTGCTGCCCATGTTCGGCGTAATCTACGCGCGCACCACAGGTACTGATCATATGCCCTACTAACATGCGTAAATCACGTAAATCATCAACTACTAATACTCGCCCATGCACTTTGCATGGGGCCGATTTACTTTGTAGTTGTGGAACGCTGCTAAAATTAAGTACTTGTCGTTCTACTTCGCTAATATCACCTGGATACACCGAAATCGTAAATGTAGCACCCTTGCCAATTTCAGAGTGCAAACTAATATTACCGTGCATACGCGCTAACAACTCAGCACATATTGCCAAGCCAAGGCCTGCACCACCTACAGAGCGTGATTCCACATCGGCTATCTGCTCAAATGGCTTAAATATTAGTTCTTGTTTTTCAGGGGCAATGCCCATGCCTGAATCTTTAATGCTAAAAAATAGCATTTCACGATCATCAACCCACTGCGTCCACGCATTAACAACAATTTCGCCTTTATCGGTAAATTTAACCGCATTGTTTATTAAGTTTATTAAAATTTGGCGAACTCTTGTTGCATCCAGTCGTGCAACTAAGGGCAATGGCTGTTGAGATTCAAAACGCAGTGTAAGGCCTTTATCAAGCACCGATACACGCATTAAGGTGTATACATCGGCAAGCATGCTATCAAGGTTAACTTCGCTTAAGGTCAGTTCGAGTTTATCGGCCGCTATTTTAGATAAATCGAGCACGTCGTTTAACAAGCTCAATAAATGTTTACCATTTCGATAAATAACACCCAATTCATTTTCTGCTTGCTGACTAAAATCGCTCTGCATTAATAATTCGGTGTAACCTAAAATAGATGATAGAGGGGTTCTTAATTCATGGCTCAAATGGGCTAAAAAGCGGTCTTTTGAACGATTTTCAGCTTCGGCTTTTAAACGTTCAACTCGCTCGCCTTCAACATCTTTACGAGCAAGTGCATAACGAATAGCACGTGCAAAACGGCTCGAACTCATTTCTGTTTTTATTAAGTAATCTACTGCACCGGCGTCAAGCGCTGCCGAGTCTAACTCATCGTTTGACTGCCCGGTAAGCATAATAATTGGGCCGCTAAAGCCATTCGCAATGGCCTCTTTTAATACATCTAAACCATTAGATGCACCCAAGCGGTAATCAAGCAGGCAAATGTCGTGCTCATTTTTACTAAGCGTTGCAATTGCCTGCTCTGGGGAGCTTATCCATTGAATGTTAAACGTGTGTGAATCCAATTGGTCCAGATAGTCGCAGGTGAGTATATAATCATCTTCATCGTCTTCTACAAGCAGCAACTGAGTCACTTTATCTAACATACAATCTCCATTAATCGTTAAATGTTGTCGGTAGCTCTACAAACTCTACCCAGTATTTTCCTAGCGTTTTCATCAAATCAACCAAACCATCAAACGTCACTGGTTTTGTAATATAAGATGCAGCACCTAAGTTATACCCTTTAACCATATCTTCTTCTTGCTTAGATGTAGTTAAAATAACGACCGGAATTCCCTTTAAATTAGGGTTCCCTTTTATAGCTTCAAGCGCTTCACGGCCATCCATTCTTGGCATATTTAGATCAAGTAATATTAATCCTGGTCGCGGCGACACTGTTTTATCTTCAAACTTACCTTTACGTTCTAAATATTCAAGTAACTCAACGCCGTCTTCTACAAAATGAAGCTCGTTAAGTACACGGCTTTCGGCAAGGGCATCTTGTGTTAACAAACGATCATCTTCATCATCGTCTGCCATTAAAATAGTAATAGGTTTTACTTTTGAATAGGGCATTTAAGCCTCTCCTTGCAATGTGAAAAGCTCAGCTTCCACAGGTAGTTTTATAATGAAGGTTGCACCTTCACCGTCTTTACTTTGGGCTGTAATTGTTCCGCCGTGGCGCTCCACAATACGCCTACATACAGAAAGGCCAATACCTGTGCCTTTATATTGTGAGCGACCGTGCAAACGTTGAAACGGTACAAATATTTTATCGGCATAGTCTTGTGAAAAACCAATACCGTTATCTTCTATAGTAATAACTTGAAAGCTTAAATTAGCATTATGATCCTCGCTAAAAATGTCTTCATGCTGGTAACTGATTTTTATATGTGGACTTACATCTGGGCGTCTAAATTTAACAGCATTCGACAACAAGTTTAAAAACAACTGCTGCATTTGGCTCTTATCAGCCTGAATAACTGGTAAATCCTCTACATCAACTTGTGTATTAGACTCGCCTATGGCAATTTCTAAATCACTGAGTATATCGGTTACAACGTCGTTTAAATTTGTATCATCAAAATCTTTACCGCGGGTGGTAATACGTGAAAACTCTAGTAAGTCGTTTATTAAATTAGACATGCGTTGCGCCGCATTTTTCATGCGTCCAATATAATCAATCCCTTTTTCACCAAGCTCATCTTTAAACATGGTTTCGAGACGGTCACTAAAGGCTTGAATTTTTCTAAGAGGCTCTTGTAAATCATGACTTGCAACAAAAGCAAACTCCTCAAGCTCTCGGTTACTTCGGCTCAGTTCATCAGAATACAACGTTAGCTCTTGTGTACGCTCAGACACTTTAGTTGCTAATGTTTCGTTTTGTTTTTCAAGCTCAAAGCGATACCGTGCCGCATTTCTTAAATTAAGCCGCGTCATTACAAACATACCTATAATAAGTAATATGCTTGTGACTGCTGTAATAGCAAACGTGATTTTAGCTTCATTCTTAATTTGCGCTAACTTTGAAAAATGGCTCACTTTAAAGAGTAATTCACGGTCTTGAATTTCATTAACATACTCTCTAATTTGCTTATAAAGCTCCCTGCCTTTATGTGTATTTAACACATACAATGCACGCCTTTCTCTATCATCAAGTGCCAGGTTTACAGTTTGCTTCAGCTCTTTAATTTTGCTATCGACAAGTACAAGCAACTGAGCAATACGCTCAGCCTGACCGTCAATTTCAGAGTGCAACGACTTAACATGATCTGTCTGCGCCTCAATTTGTCCAATAGCATCGTAGTAAGGCGTTAAATAGTCAGTCTCTTCTGTTAATAAATAGCCACGCTGGCCTGATTCAGCCTGCACTATTGACAAATGTAGTTGCTCAATTGCTGTTGTCAGCATATTAGTGTTGTCTAAACTTTTTTGGGTTTGTGTTAAACCTTGAATCGTATTCAATGCTAAAAATGCGTTACCCACAATAATACTCAACACAACAACTATAAAAGCTGCCCAAGTAATATTCGCTTTCCCTTGATGTTCTTGTTTGCTCATTTAGCTTCCCGAATTAGCGTTTATACAACACTTAATATTTATTGAGAGTCAGTTATTTTTTGTAAACTTTCACTGCATTGTTGACAGTTGTTAATAATCTTATCAAGTGCATCTAGCGCTTTATCTTTTGGCATATCGTTTTCGAGTACCAACTTAATAAGCTCTGCATTCATCGATATACGATTAAGCGGCGCTCTTGCATCGTGAACTAACTTGTTTAGCTGCTCTGTTTGGTTATCGGATGTCATGCCCTTCCTCAAATCTATTTGTATTCGCCAATACCGCCATATGCATTAAGGCGGTTATAAAGTGTTTTAGTACTAATACCCAGCATTTGTGCAGCAAGCGTTTTATTACCTTGCACCTTGTCAAGCGTTGCATGAATAAGCTCTTTTTCAACTTCTTCAATAGTTTGCCCTGCTGATACTGGCTTATCTGCAGTTTGGTTATTAACACGTGAAAACGGCGACTCTAAGTTATCAGGTAAAATAATATCGCTAGTTTGCGGGTCACTCATAATGAATGCTCGGTGTATTGCGTGGCGAATTTCGCGCACATTACCTGGCCATTCATAACTTTGCAGTTCTTTAAGCTGTGCGGGTGTCCAACTAAATGCAGTGCCATTTTCATCATTAAGTTGATCTAAAAATGCTTTCGCTAATAACGGTACATCTTCTTTTCTGTCGCGTAGCGGCGGTATATCAATAGGGAAAACAGCCAACCTAAAGTAAATATCTTCACGAATAATATTATTTTGCGCTAAATCGGTAAGCGAGCGGTTAGTGGCCGAAATAACGCGACAATTGGTTGGTATTTCTCTGTTACCACCTACGCGTGTTACTTTTTTAGTTTCAAGCACTCGCAGTAAATTTGGCTGCATATCAATTGGCATTTCGGTCACTTCATCTAAAAACAAAGTACCGTTATTTGATTGCTCAAATACACCTTCTTTGCGGGCTATAGCACCGGTAAAGGCGCCTTTTTCATGGCCAAATAACTCACTACCTATTAATTCTTTTGAAAGCGCACCACAGTTGCTCGCCACTAACGGGCCTTCGCACTGGCTTGCGTTATGAATAGCCTGAGCTACAACTTCTTTACCTGCACCACTTTCACCCATCAACATTACATTGGCATTTGTTTTAGCAACGCGTTCAATCATATTGTAAAGCTTGTGCATTACTTCTGATTCGCCAATTAAACCACCAAAGTGACGCGTTATACCGCCCGACTTTGCTTTTTTAACTGCTTTTTTAGGGCCATTTAAAACCAGTTCTAAATCTTCGCGTTGTAATGGCTTTAATAAATGCCCTACATTTGGCTCACACATCTCAGCTAAAATGCCCTTAACTGAAGGATGACCCGATATAAGTGTAATTTTTGGAGATTGCCCAATCGTTTTTAGGTGATCAAGTAAGTGCAAACCGCTACCATCAGGTAACATAAAATCAAGCAACACATGGTCAAAGGTATTATTTTCAAACCATTGATGTGCTTCTTTTAAACTGGTTGCGGTGCTTATATTGTGGCCGAGGAATTCGACTATGTGGCATACAACGTCACTAAACTCGACGTCATCGTCTACTAAAAGTATGTCTAACATGATAAATCCCTATGCTTTTTTTCTTATTCTACGCATCCTAAATATTAATTTAAAGGCGCACCTAGAATCTAATTACTTAAATAGTTAAGTAATCCAATGCTATCTATTTTACCAACCTAATATTTACGTACGCTTAAAAAAAACGATCACAAATTACGAAAAATAATTAAAATCGTTTCTATTTATAGAATGGTAGCAACTGTTATCATTAAAAACCTAAAAAAGGAGACGAAATGCAGCAATTAAAAACCTTAATACATTCAGGTATTAATATTGACCAAGGCAGTCAATTTACCCGTTTAACGGCTCGCGCCATTGTTATTAAAAATAATAAAATACTTTTAATGTATACAAACCGCTATGAAGACTACAGTTTACCTGGTGGTGGAGTAGATGAAGGCGAAAGTATTGAGCAAGGTTTGATGCGTGAACTAAGCGAGGAAACCGGTGCACAAAAAATAAGTGTTGTTAAAGCCTTTGGACTCTATGAAGAGTATCGCCCTTGGTATAAAGACGACTTTGATATTATTCATATTAAATCGTATTGCTTTGTATGTAATATTGCCGACGAATTTGGCAAAGCACAGTTAGAGCATTATGAGCAGCAAAATGGCATGACCGCTAAATGGGTTAACATTAACGACGCAATTGCACATAACGAGCGCACCATTGCTAACAGTGAAAAACAAGGGCTTTCTATTTTACGAGAAACTTACTTATTAAAGCGCATTGCAAAGGAGCTAATATAAAGCTCTGTGTTTGCCCTAAAGTATCCCCAGAATTAGCCTTTACATATCAATGAACTAACAGTATTAAAAAATGTGGGTAGTGAGGGAACATTCATGGTGTTTTGTGATCTTATGAATCGCTTAAAAACAACAGAACTAAACACCATGAATGCGTCTACTATTTTGCACAATATGCTCCGCGCTGTCACCCCTAACTCTATTCATAAAGCCAGATTTAATACTCTAGTCGCTGCCGTTAAATCTCTTTTGCACTGTCAGCAATGCACCTTGACGTCTATCGGCCGCAATTTGGATTCAAAAACAACTGAAAAACATGATATTAAACGTATTGACCGACTACTCAGTAACAATGAGCTTTTGCGTGAATCGATATCGGTTTATGTTCGCTTAACCCGTTTTGTGGTCACTGAAAAGCATCCCGTCATTTTGGTCGATTGGAGCCATGCTGATACACAAACCAAATACTGTATTCTGCGTGCCAGCATTGTCAGTGAAGGTCGCTCTTTAACCCTGTATCAGGAAAGTGCATTCAGCTTTCAATATCATTGCCCAAAAGTGCAAAAACGGTTTTTAAAGATGCTCAAACTGATCTTGCCGAGTGATTGCCGCCCCGTGATTGTGACGGATGCGGGCTTTAAAGTCCCCTGGCTCAAAGCCGTGCGGAACAATGGCTGGCATTATATTAGTCGGGTTCGTGGTACGGCACATTTGAAAACGCAGGACAGCGATGAGTTTATTCCATGCCAGTCACTATTCAAGAACAATCAGCGTAAGAGCCAGTATCTTGGCGCGACCGAGCTGACCAAAAGTGCAAAATATCAAACTCATGCAGTGTTGGTTGGCAAGGGACATAAGTTATTAAAAAGAGATAAAAAACGCGGTTATAAGGAGCCTTGGCTACTCGTTTCTTCTCTTCCAAAAAGACACCACTTTCTCGAAAAGGTGCTCAAGCTATATGGAATGAGAATGCAGATAGAGGCAGGGTTTCGAGACCAAAAAAGTGTTAGGTTCGGCTTAGGCTCAGATCTGCACAGAACGAACAAACTCTATCGATTAGACATACTTTTACTGCTCGCAACATTGGCTCATTGGTTCTCAATGATGCTGGGTGCTGTGATAGACAAAGCAGGAAAGACAGGGGCTTTTCAAGCTAACTCAAGCAAAAACAGGCGAGTAGTGTCATGGGCATTTGTTGGGTTGCGATACTTCAAAAAACAGTCCATTAAGCTGCGGCGGCGAGATTACTTGGAAGGGCTAGCCTATTTCGTACAGGTGGTAGTGCAACTCGATTGGAAAAATATGGATGTGAGTGATGTGATTGAAATTTAATAATTATTTTTGGGGATCCCTTAG
>NZ_AUTL01000099.1:0-42821 GCF_000498015.1 Pseudoalteromonas sp. TAE79 | reverse complement strand
CTATCTACAGACGGTTTAATTTATGGTCCAAAAAAGGGATTTTGAATGAACTGTTTCGCGCATTATCTCGTGATGCGGACATGGATTGGGTCTTCATTGATGGCAGTATTGTCAGGGCTCATCAACATAGTTGCGGTGCAAGAACTGCTGACAATGAATCAATTGGAAAGAGCCGAGGTGGAAATTCTACGAAAATTCATCTTGCAGTCGATAGCGGAGGGTTGCCTGTTTATTATGAATTATCCTGTGGAAATACGCATGATATCGTCCATGCAGAGTCACTCGTAGCTAATTGCCCAACAAGTAATATGGTTGTCGCAGATAAAGGCTACGACAGTGAAAAACTGAGAGCGTTTGTTCGTGATAATAACGCTACACCCGTTATTCCACGTAAGGGCAACAGTTTAGTAGGCAATGAAGATATTGACTGGTGCATGTACAAATATCGGCACTTGGTTGAGAATGCATTTGGCCGTATTAAGCAATATAGAGGGATAGCCACGCGGTATGAAAAGCTTGAACGAAATTATCATTCAATGCTCGCTTTAGCATTTACTATGATGTGGCTACCAATGTGGGCTGATTGATATATGTACTACAAAGATCAACAGCCCCTAGTTAAGTAAACTGCCGAGCTAATTAAAATACCTAACCATTAATCCTCACCCGCTTTTGCTTCGTACCACTTTAGAGTTTAAAAACCTGAGCAAACCTATGAGCAAACGTATTTTATATTGGCTACAAAACGATTTACGAATAGACGACAACCCTATTTTAAGCGAACTTGCTACTGGGCAATGTGCGCTCGATATTGTATTTGTAATAAACCCGCACTGGTTTAAAAATAATAACCACCAACAAAAGCCATATGGCGTGCACAAACAACAGTTTTTAATGCAAAGCTTATTTGAGCTGCAACAAGCACTTATTGAACGCGGGCAAACTCTTCACGTACTTGAGGGCGAAACTTTTAGTGTTTTAAAGCAGCGCATAGCTGAGCAACACATTGACGAAGTAGTGTGCAGTGAACATGTTGGAACCTATGAGCAGCGTCAACTCGCCCGACTAAAAGCACATTGCTCACATGTCATATTTAAAACAACTCAACAAGATACTCTATTTCAACAAAGTGATCTCCCTTTTGATTTAAACGAGCTACCTAAAAGCTTTACCCCATTTAGAAAAAAAGTAGAGGCGGTAAACATACCTATAACAACCTCAACCCTGCCTAAAGGTTTACTCCCTCAACCTATAACATTATGTGCGGCCAAACCAATTGAGCTTAGTGAATATACTGATGACAACAACGCGATAATGCACGGCGGATTTAAAAGTGTGCAAGCTCATTTAGCGCAGTACTTTTCGGGCTTACTGCCAAGTACCTATAAAACAACTCGAAACGAGCTTGATGGCTTTAATAACACCACAAAATTTAGCACCTGGCTTGCCTTTGGCTGTGTAAGTGCACGGCAAGTTTATAAAGCGGTTGAAGAGTACGAACATAAACATATTGCAAACGAATCTACTTATTGGATTAAGTTTGAATTGCTATGGCGAGAGTATTTTAAATGGCATGCACTCAATGCGGGCAACAGCCTGTTTAGCTTTAAAGGCCAAAAACAAACCAAGCCCCTTACTACGTTTATGCCAAATCGCTTTGCAGCGTGGTGTAATGGCTCAACGCCCTACCCATTAGTCAATGCCATTATGAATGAGCTTAATGCTACTGGTTATATATCAAACCGAGCAAGACAAGTTGCAGCAAGTTGTTTAGTTAACGAACTTGGCCTTGATTGGCGCTATGGTGCGGCTTATTTTGAACAGCAATTGATTGATTACGATGTAGCGGCTAACTGGGGTAACTGGCAATATATTGCTGGCGTAGGGGTCGACCCGCGTGGCGGTAGGCATTTTAATATTGAAAAGCAAACCGCGCAGTTTGATCCACACGGAATTTACACTAATAAGTGGCAAGGTAATAAAAACACAAGTACACAACTCGATAACTTAAACGAAGTTGATTGGCCAATTTAAGCCAATCAACTTTTGCAAAACAACGTTTAAAACAGCTCAGCAATACCTATATTAATGGCAAAGCCGCCTAACGTTAAAAACAAAAATAAACACAGCGCCAGTAACAGCGGTTTAATACCCGCTTGGCGAATTGCCCCAACATGTGTGCGTAAACCCAAAGCCACCATCGCAATGGTGAGTAATATATTATCAAACCATACAATAGCGCTTGTAGCCACTTGAGGAATAATAGAGAGTGAATGCACACCACTTGCCACAATAAATAACACTGCAAACCAAGGGATGGTAATACCCGCTTTTTGCTCACCTCCATGCACGTTATTGTTTGCTTTTGCATGCTTTTTACTTTGCCAAAACGATAATCCCACTAAAAATGGCGCAAGCATCATTACGCGTAGCATTTTTTCTATAACGGCGGTATCTGCAGCATTGGCGCTTACAGCAGTGCCCGCTGCAACCACTTGCGCTACTTCATGAATAGTTGAGCCTACAAAAATACCGTAAGCGTGTTCACTCAGTCCCATAAACTCAAACATGATTGGGTAGGCAAACATGCTTAACGTGCCAAACACCACCACCGTTGCCACCNGATACTTTATGTGCCTGCGCTTTTATAACTGGCTCGGTTGCCATTACCGCTGCAGCGCCACAAATAGAGCTACCCGCACCTATTAATATAGTTGTTTGCTCATCGAGCTTAAATACGCGCTTACCTAGCTGCACTGCCAAAATAAATGTGCCTAACAGCATTACTATATCGGTTAGTAACCCACTCCAACCAACGCCAGCTACTTGCGCAAAAGTAATTCTAAACCCAAATAAAATAACGCCCGCTTTGAGTAATATACTTTTAGCGTAATCAACACCTATATCGGTTTGCGTAGCAATACGCGAAAACACACTGTTACCCACAATAATGCCAAGCACTATACCAATAGTTAAAGAGCTAAATTGCGCACTTTGCATTATAGGTAACTTACTTAATGCAACAGATGCCCCCGCCAAAACAACCACCAGCAGCATACCTAACCACCAGCGCGCATCGCCGTATTGCTTAGTATTAATACCCAAATTTTTAATAGCGCTAAACATAATATTCTCTCAATTGAACAACGTTAAACTGTTGACTTCATTTTAAGAAAGCGCAAAATATAACTCCAATACATTAAAATCATGATTCGATAACTTAAAGTTATGTGATTTGAGAGACACAATGAACTTGCATGCACTTCGGGTGTTTTATACGGTAGCAAAGCTTGGTAGTTTTTCAGGCGCAGCCGAGGCGCTTTTTATAAGCCAACCGGCTGTATCTAAAGCGCTAAAAGAGCTTGAGCATCAATTAAATATTCAACTTATAGAGCGTGCATCTAAAGGCAAAAAACTTACCTTAAGCGAGGGCGGCCAAGTCTTGTATGATCATGCACGTAGCATTTTTGCCATTGAAAAAGCCGCCATAGAAGATATTAAATCACGCACAGGGCTTAAGCGTGGCACGCTCGTTATAGGCACTAGTACAACCATTGCCAGCTATTGGCTACCGCCCTACTTAGCTAAATTTTGCGCGCAGTACCCCCATATTAAAGTAGAAGTACAAGTGGCTAATACCGCGCAAATTGAGCTTGCCCTACTAGAATGTACTATCGATTTAGCACTGGTTGAAGGCACACCTATCGAGCCGCATATTATAAGTAAGCACTGGCAAAACGATTTAATGAGTATCGTTATACCCAGTAACTTTAAGCCCGCTAAAAACTTAAATGCATGGTTAAACAAACAGTTTTGGCTACTGCGCGAGCCGGGCTCGGGCACTTTAGAAATGTCGGTTAAGTTATTAGCCCAACATGGCGTAATAGCAGAGCGCAGTATGCAATTGGGCAGCAACGAGGCAATAGCAAGGGCTGTTGCTCAAGGTATGGGGGTCGCTTTATTGCCAAACGTAGTTACTGAGGATTTAGTGCAGCTAGGTAAATTAACACGCCTGAGCCAAAAAAATAACGAGCAACTCTCTCGGCCGCTATACCAACTGCATTATAAAGACAGACCGTCTTCACATGCTGCGCAAGCATTCGAAAAAAGCTTGTTTAGTGAATAATGTTTATATTAATAAGTGTATACGCGATTTGTAAGTCGCGTATATGCGATTATTGGTAAGCTTAGCCTCTTGTTGAGTGCTTTATTGCTCGATATATTTAAATGTATTCGCACCATCAAAATATCTGATATTTACTGCTTTAATAATATCTGAGTTTACCATTCTGGCATTTATTGCAACTCTATTTGTACCATTACACTCGTTTTTGAGTGTAATGAGTGGTGCAACCACAAAACGAGCACGAGTGATACGAACGTAGTTTATTACCCCATAGATATATAGCATTATTTGATTCTTGTTTTATTACTACTTGATTCGCTGTGTAATATACCCACAAAGCTGCAATACGATAACATATGGAACAATTACAACTGGTTACTGATTTCGGTAATTTTTTTGTGGTTATTGCTATATTTCCACAATGGCAAGTTGCTTCGATCATGTAGCCTCCTTGGACAGTTAACACTTTAGTATTTACACACCACGCAGTTTATGTTGCATAATCGCTTATTGAACTAACAAAACTAGACCGCCACTAGGCAGGTTTAACTGGAGATCATCCTAATATTGTTCAGCCTCTATCTAGGGTCTTATAGGACTCCCCGTAAATGTCAAAAAGAAAAAGTTAAAATAAATTTAGATGCTAGCTTATATACGGGCTCAAATTATTTAAACAGGACAGCCACTCTAATTGAACAGAAAAAAATCTCCTAGATTCTAATTGGAAGTGCACCACCCACACATTAATTTATTAATAAACTATTTATTGCAACTCACCATCTAACTTATAAACAGATTAGCTAAACCGACAAGCTCTAATATAAATAGCTCTATTTATAAGTCCTGAGTTAAATCTTGCGCTAACGTACCCGTTGGCTTTTCAATTACACGCACTAACTCTTTACCATCGTCTTTTACTATAAACGTTGGCGTGTATTGTAAATCGTGAGCTTCTGCAATGCCTGCATCGTCTTGCTTGTTGTAACCTACGGCCACGTATTCAATGCTTGCAAGTTTTACCTTTGATGCATCAATTAACTTAATGAGTTTTGGCACTTCGCGCTCACTGTCGTGGCACCATGTGCCAAATAATACAATTAGCTCTTTGCCTTCTAGCTTTTGCATTAGGGCAATGTCTTGTGCTGTTGGCGTAAACGCTTTGTATTGTTCGTTAAACTTGTCGTAGTCGCTTAGCAGTACATCAGTGCTAATTCCGCCCGAAAACGGTGCATCAGCAGCGCAGCTTACAAGCGGCATGCTTAAAGCGCACAGTAAAATTAATTGTTTAAACATAAGGTTGCTCTTAATTTAGGTATTAATTTAGGTATTAATTTAGGTATTAAACGACTATACCCAATATTGAGTGTGGAGTGAACAACTCAAGACCGTTACTTTTTATCCATAAAAAAGTTAACTTGCGATAAGTTAGTTAAATATTCTCTCCTTACGTCTTTATTCTCGGCTAACTTATCTAAGTCACCAATTAAGGTAACAAGCTTGGTGTGTGAGTGACGGTTTGTTTCTATAAAATCATCTTGCTTGTCATCACTCTCATCGCGCTCTTTTTTATGCATTGAGTAGCTGTTTTCGTTTTCTTCAAGCCAAATATCGTCAATTAAGCGAATGTCGCTTTTACTAACTGTTTGCTCTTGCATCGCCATTTGCAGCTCGTATTGATTGGTTTGCGGATTAAACTCAAACATTTTTGTATCAACATCAACCTCGTGAGACTGATCGAGCCCCACAAGCTCTTTATTTTTAACGGCGGTGTTTACGTTATAACTCTCTTCTTTGTTGTAGTAATCAGGGCGACTATATTGATAATCAAAGTGGCTACTTACATTTTTACTTTGCGTTACACCGCTAAGCTCCCCTAATTGGCTTTGCTCTGTCGCTTGGCTTAGTTCAATGGTACTTTTAGGCTGATAGTCGCCGTTATCCAGCGCATAAGAAAATGTAGCATCAAAATCAGCGAGCTTAGAAATACCCGCTCCTAATGTATTCGGCGCTTTATTACCTAGCCCTTGGTAACGGCTATCGTTTGTAATCATGTTATCAACTAAATCGGCTANCGCGCCCGTCATTAAAGTGCTGATCTGCAAGCGACTCCAAATTGCTATAACGCTCAGCCGCTGACGACATACTCGCAAAAGCGCCTTTAAATAATGCAAAACCTTGCTGCATTGCCTCATCGCCTTTGCGCCCAAATGCCGACTCTTTATCGTCTTTGGTACTGTTTACTCGGCTATCTTCTAGGCTTTGATCTAGCGACGCTAAATACTGCTGCATTTGCTCCGTGTCTTTAGCGCCAATGGTTGACATATCAAGTGCAAAATCAATGTCGTTTTGCCCACCTGCGGCTTTAAACACAAGTGCTTGCTGGTTTGATGCTTCATCAATGGAGTAACTCAAATCAAGCGTGTTCTCTTTCGAATCAAGATCTTTATTTTGCGTTGTTGAAAACGACACATCAAAGCCTGTTAGCTGCTGACTATTAAAGCCTGCTAAAAAATCTAAACTCATGTCTGTTTGGTTTGGCACTATAAGAGGATTAAATGAGTTTTCACTCACTTTAAAAAATTCATCTGCCATTTCGCCAACACCCGCCATAACCTGCGTTAAAGCGCCATGTTCAGCCTCAGATAAATTACCATTAACTTCGTAACTTATGCCAAAGCCATCTATCGCTTCACCTGTTTCTTCGTCATAACCTTGCGATGAGTTAAAGGTAATGTTTATAACATCACCCTCTTTAGTTTTTACCGAGAGCTCAAACAGGTAGTTATCGTCATCCTCGTATTTTGCGCGATTAAGGCTTTCCATGTATGGATTAAGTGAGCGCTCAATACGTTGCTGGCTTGAGGCTAAAAACGTTTTTTGCTCATGCCCAAGCTGACCTAAACTCGATAAAATATCGCTGGTATTAGCATAAGCACCCTGAATATTTTTAACTGACGTATTTAATCGCTCAATTAATTGGGTACTGTTTTCGTTTTTTAATAACCCCTCATGCTGAGAGCTTATTACGGTGCGCAGGGCGAGTTCTTCATCGGAGAGTTTATAGTTAAGCGTGCTCGGCGTGCTTGAAATAGTAAATAACGAGGTAAGTTGCTGCTTTAACACGTCCTCTACCTTTTGATTACTGGCTAGTGCTTCATCAAGAGTTTCATTATTTAACTGGCTTAATAACCCATCGGTTATTTTTGACTCGTTAGTTTGTAAATCATTAATAGCTTGAAGGTCGCTACCGGTTAGCAGCGAAGGACTCACAGAGCTTTGGGTAGCGTTATTAACTGATTGGGCCAGCAAAGTGCTTAAATTAGCCTGGCTGCCAAATACATTATTAACCATGATTATCCCTAATCGCTAAACTCTATTAAGTAATTTATCGGTCGTTTGGTTAAAAGCTTTAGGTTATTTGAACGCTTAAATTTGAGCTCAACAATGAGCAGATTAAATCACAAGATCATATTTTTATAATTGTTGATTAAAATTCCACTCTGAGTCGAAAATGAGCCTATTTATCCACTTTAAGACTGCATTTATAATGATTTTTAAATAGTTGTACTTGAAAATAACTATTTTCTTCCTTCAGGCTGTATAAAATTTAACTCTATGGAGAGTATTTATGAAAAATGAAATAACGTGCAATTTTTTTCTTGATGTGAAAGAAGGTAAATTAATAGAGTTCAAAGAACTCATTTATAAAATTGTGGATGTTGTAAAAAAGGAGCCTGGCACTTTAACGTACACATATAATATCAGTGAAGATGGGAAAAAAATTCACATCGTTGAGAGATATAAAAATATAGCGTCAATCATCAGTCATATTGATGAAAGTTTTGCGCCATTCGCGAAAACTTTTTTATCCTTGGTTGATATTTATGCATTAAATGTTTACGGTGTTGCAGATAACAATTTACGTGAGAGACTGGACGTATTTGGCGCTAAATACAATGTATTAGTGGATGGGTTTTCTCGATAATAATACAAGAAAAGCACTAATATAAAATTATACACTTGTGAATATTACTCTTTTTATAAATAACCAGCTTATATATGAGGGCTATTTATCTACAAGAGAATTGCGCTAAAACTAGCAAAAACACGTATACATAATTGTTCTAAATAAAAATATTTAACCTGCCCCCTGGTTAAGATATTTACTAACGTATTAAATCATGGTGATATTTAAATTTATTTTCTCTAGCCAGAGATTTTCAGTGAAACAAGGCGAATTTACGCGTCAATAGCTGGCCTATTGCAAATAAATTCAACGCAGTTAGCGTTTAAAATAGCTGCTTTTAATTTACGACTCTATTAAAACAATTTCTGTGTATCTTCAACATAAGCAATAATGAAAGGCATTTGTAAAAAAGTATAGAAGAGAGAGCCATTGATTATAGTTCTAACTCCATCAATGGCTTATTTATATCTGTATACCTATGATGATTTTTTTAGCGTTTCAGCAAAAACTTCTCCTGAAATAGCCCAATCTTCTGTTTTTACATCATTAAAAATAACGTAAACATATTGCGGATCAACATCAGCGTGTTTAGCTATTGATGCTGTCACTTCTTTTGCTATCGCTTGTTTAGCATGATCACGACCTTCAAACATTTGAATATTAACTACTGGCATTAGGTATCTCCTTTAATTAGATAGGTGTTAACTCGTCAACGATATGACGAAAACAGCATAACAAAGACGTATAAGTAGATAAACATGCAAAAAGGAGACTCTAAGTAGTATTAATTTCTACAATTAATTAAAATTACCCTCATCTGATAAGCGTACAAATTCGTCAATAATAAACCTGACACTGGGCAGGAGATGTTTTGTTTTTGGCCAAATAATATGTAACTCAGTTGAAGCAGGATTTAACTCTGGCAAAATTGGTACTAGCTTACCTTCATCTAGCCAAGGCTGAAGCAAAGACTTAGGAAACTGAATGATTCCCGCGCCAGCAATACAAGCATCGACCATAGCATCACCATCACTAATTTGATGAAAGGGCTTAGGATGAAAGCGCATATCATCACCATCGGTATTTTTAATTAACCAATGTAGTGAACTACCACCTCGCCAAGCCACTATGCACTGATGGCTTGTTAACTCAGCAAGACTCGTTGGGGTACCTAAACGTGCTAAATAAGCAGGAGAAGCGGTTAAAATCAAATGTTGAGAAGTCAGTTTTCTAGCAACTAAATCACCACTATCTTTTATGGCACCAAATCGAATAGCTAAATCAAAGCCAGCATCGAGAGGATCAATAATTTTATCATTAAAAGTTACTGTTAGTTTTAATTGTGCATGTTGCTCAGCAAGCTTCAATAAAACAGGTAACACAAAAGAGCGACCAAACGCAGCTGGCACATCGATTCGTACTCGACCTGAAGGTTGGGATAATTTTGATTGTAACGCTAACTCTGCTGACTGAAGGGTATCTAATGCCAATTGACAGCTTGCTAAATACGCCTCTCCTTCAGTAGTTAAACTCAGTTTCCTAGTTGTGCGATGAAAAAGCTTGGTGTTTAAATGATTTTCTAATTTAGCAATGCTTTTACCTAATGCTGATTTGGAAATACCTAACTCTTCAGCTGCTGCGGTAAAGCTTTCATTTTTGGCCGCTGCGGTAAAATAGACAATACCTCGAAAGGAATCAGATAACACTGTTGACGACATACAATAACACCTATTTATATGGTTAAAAATAAAACACTTCTTTCTAAATAATTACCTTATATTTGGCCTTAGATCATTACGACCTCGCATGGTCACTCAACATCAAAAATCGACCGTCAAGGCTACTAAAATGTTTTGATGTAGTTACTTGGAATCATAGCCAATACTTCTCAAAAGCTCTAATTAGATGTAAGTTATCAGAGTATTCTAATTTCGAAACTATATCCAAATATTCTACTTTGTAAAAAACAGACTGTGTATCTAACTGAACTCTAGTTAAGAGGTTTACTAACACATTGAGACATGATTATATTTAAATTTATTTCTCTCTCACCAGAGACTTCCAGTGAAAACAAGGCGAATCTACACGTCAAATATTAACTTCATACCTTATAATTTCTGATTGAGAAATGATTTCAAAATCGAGTAAAAAAGGACCGATCCTTTTTGATCAAACCACTCAATAATTGTACTAATTAATGCAATTAGTCATAAATCTGTAACCTTGATCCGCGATAATCTCTATCCGATAAATGAATAGACTCAAGAAGACTAAGTAAGATGAGTACTCCCTTAGTGCAACTAACATTTGCACTGCAATCATTTGATGATTCTATGTCTGCGGCGATGAGCCACGCTATGGAATATGAAAAGCTATCGCTAAAAGCCAATGCTGCGCATAACATTACGCTGCAGTGTGTGTTGCCTGATGGCGCAAATGAGAGCGATGTTATTTCACTAAGTGCAACGCAGCCCAGTGCGCGTGGGGCGCAGTATTTTACTGAAAAAACGCTGAGCAATGCAGACCTTGAATCTGGTACTGTAAACCTAACTTTAAGTAACATTACACAAAGCCAGTGTTTTGTAGTGCAAATGATGCTGCACGGAAAAAACACGACTTTAAAAGAAAGCCAGCAACTCGATGTGTACATTAAAGCATTTGAGCAAGGCTATATTCCTGAGCAAATAAAAACTGAACATACCAAGTCACAGGGCGTTCGTAGCTACTTTGCGAGTATGGGTTCTACGTTTTTATCGCTGTTTTAGTGCTGGCTGCACTTAAATTACGCGACGCGTCTTATAAGTTATTAATCTGCAAAACTTACTTTACCCATAGTAACTCCCGCAATACCTTGTGCGGTGTTACTTAGGTGTTGCTGCTCTCCTGCTAGGCATTCGTTTGCTAAAATAGCAAATAACACAGCCTCTTTTGCATCGGGATTTATACCTAAATCGTCGGTATTTTTAAAAGCCTTAATACGTGGGCAAAGCACTGTAAGTTGCGCCATTAGTAACGGGTTATGAATACCGCCACCACTTGCATACACCACACAATTTTGTACGCGCTCTGCACACTCGTTTAATGCATTTGCTATAACGGTTGCAGTAAAGGTATTTAAGGTGGCCATTACATCTTCATGGCTTAAGTGCTGTGTATTTGTAAGCTGCTGTGCGGTGTTTAAATACGCTAAGTTAAATACCTCAGGCCCTGTGGTTTTAGGCATTGGGAGTTTAAAAAATGCGTTATTACATAATGCATTTAATAATGGTGTATTTACCTTGCCTGCTTTTGCTATTTTTGCGCCATCGTCATAATGCATACCTTTAAAATATTGCTGTACGTAGGCATCCATAATGGTATTACCTGGGCCAATGTCGGAACTAAATACGCCGTTTGCATCACCATTTTTGGGTAAAAACGTTAAGTTAGCAATGCCGCCCATATTTAGCAAAATCCGACTCTCCACAGCGCTCGAAAAATACAAATAATCGCCATACACAGCCAGTGGTGCGCCCTCGCCTCCTGCGGCTATGTGTTTTTGTCTAAAATCACCAATGGTTGTAATACCCGTAGTAACGGCTATTTGGTCACTATCGCCAATTTGTAAGGTGCCATTAGTAAAGCTTTTGTGGTTATGCTGCGACTGCGGGCAGTGGTAAATGGTTTGCCCGTGGCTCGCTATTACATCAATACTTGCCGGGTTTATTTGCCAAGTATGTAAGCACTGGTTAACCATATCGCCATGGAGTTTACCTACCCACGGGTGCAATAAAGTAACAAGTTCTAAATCGCATTCTCGCTTAGCAAATACCTGCTTTATTTTAGTTTTATAATCGTCGTTGTAATCAACAGTAGTAAAATTTAAAACCTCAATGTGTGTATTTAAGCCTGCGCCCGTTACTTTGCATAGTGCAACATCAAGCCCGTCCAACGAAGTGCCGCTCATTAAACCAATAATTAAACGGCTTGGTTTTTGGGCGCTGTTATAAAGTGCTTTAATGTGAGGGTGCATAATGGCATCTAAAATAGGTGTAATATTTTGCTTATATTAGAGGACTTTAAAACAAAGTAATAGCCGTAAACCGTTTAATTTAGGTTCTGATTGTTTAACGTTAAAATGATTGTTAAGTTAGTATGCATACTAAAAATTTATGAAAAAATATGATCACCCTCAGAGAGTTTAAAGCCCAAGACGCGCCTTTCATTATTAGCACCCTAAATGATGAACAGGTAACGCGTTATTTATCGTCAAAAATTCCGTTTCCGTATACGCAAGCCGATGCTGATTGGTGGATAAACCAAGGCTCAAAAAACGGCGTAATTGATGCAACGGCTAAGGCCATTGAGGTTAATGGGCAATTTGCCGGCTGTATTGGCATAACTCCCGGCGAATTTGAATACAGCCACAGTGGCGAAATTGGTTATTGGCTAAATAAAGCCTATTGGGGGCAAGGCATTATTACTCGCGCTATTGAACTTATATGCAATGAAGCGTTTGCAAACTCACACATAAACAGAATTTTTGGCGCTGTGTTTGCTGGTAATACCGGCTCTATGAAAGCACTTATTAAAAGTGGCTTTGAGCAAGAGGCTGTGCTTAAACAGGCCATTTATAAAAACGGGGTACTTTACAACAATCATATATTTAGTAAGCTCAAAGCAGACTAATTACTCTAATTAAATCTGCGCAAAGGTTGAATTATCAACCACCCGCCCAAAACTCCTTTATTAAGGTACGCATTGTACATATTCATACTGCTTAGCCGCGCATTATTGTTTAGCTGAACACGATTTTTAAAACGTAAACATTCGGTAAGTAGTTTATTTATATTAATAGGAGGTCTTTTATGTCTACGACTAGTCGCCAACTTACTCTTGAATCACGCCCTAATGGCGCTCCAACAGATGAAAACTTTAAATTAAAAACGGTAGAGCTTCCTGCATTAAAAGACGGCGAAGTTTTACTACGTACTATATACCTATCGCTAGACCCGTATATGCGTGGTCGTATGAGCGATGCTAAGTCGTACGCTGACCCTGTTAATATTGGCGATGTAATGGTTGGCGCAACCGTGTGCCAAGTAGAAGATTCTAAAAACGATAAGTTTAGCGAAGGCGAGTGGGTACTTGCCTACACAGGTTGGCAAGACTACGCCATTACCGGTGGCGAAGGCTTAATGCAATTAGGTAAAGAGCCTGAAAATCCTTCGTACGCGTTAGGTATTATGGGTATGCCAGGCTTTACAGCCTACATGGGTTTACTTGATATTGGCCAGCCTAAAGAAGGCGAAACCGTAGTTGTTGCAGCAGCAACAGGCCCAGTAGGCGCAACGGTTGGTCAAATAGCTAAAATTAAAGGCTGTAAAGTAGTGGGTGTTGCTGGTGGCAGTGAAAAATGTGCACATGCCGTTGAAAAACTAGGGTTTGATGCGTGTATTGATCACAAAGCCGATGACTTTGAAGAGCAACTAGAAAAAGCCTGCAACAAAGGCATAGATGTTTACTACGAAAATGTGGGCGGAAAAGTATTTGACGCCGTACTACCACTATTAAATACCGCAGCGCGCGTACCACTGTGTGGTTTAGTATCGCAATATAACGCAACTAGCTTACCAGAAGGCCCTGACCGTTTAGGTATGCTAATGGG
This sequence comes from Pseudoalteromonas sp. TAE79, assembly GCF_000498015.1. Classification (NCBI taxonomy): domain Bacteria; kingdom Pseudomonadati; phylum Pseudomonadota; class Gammaproteobacteria; order Alteromonadales; family Pseudoalteromonadaceae; genus Pseudoalteromonas; species Pseudoalteromonas sp. TAE79. The sequence goes on along the minus strand of NZ_AUTL01000099.1, from coordinate 29,081 downwards.
TCAATTGCTTACTAAGCGTATTAAAATGCAAGGCTTTATCATTTTTGATGATTACGGCGACCGTTACGACGAGTTTGCACAAGACATGCAAAAATGGCTAAAAGACGGAAAAATTCAATACCGTGAGCACATGGTAGAAGGCATCGAAAATACAGTAGGCGCGTTCAACGATATGATATGCGGTAAAAACTTTGGTAAAACTGTGGTTAAAATTAATAACCCACTTTAATTTTAAACGGCTTGTAAGGCTAAGCCCTTACAAGCCACAAAAGGACTGACATGATCAAACTACACCATTTAAATAAATCCCGTTCTAAACGTGTAATTTGGCTTTTAGAAGAGCTAAATGTTGACTACGAAATCATCGCTTACCAGCGCAATAAAGACACTTTCTTAGCCCCTGACGAATTAAAGCATATTCATCAACTTGGTAAGTCACCAGTAATTGAAGACGGCGGCCTAATTATTGCTGAATCAGGCGCTATTACCGACTACCTTATTACTAAATACGGTAACGGTAAATTTGCTCCAAAAGTAGATACCGCTGAATACGTTGACTACCAACAATGGCTGCACTTTGCAGAAAGCTCAGCAATTTTACCGCTTTTACTTAAAATGTTTGTACTTAAAGACGGCGCTAAAACACAATTTTTAGAAGGCTATGCCGACGCCGAAACAGCTAAAGTAATTAGCTACTTTAACGACCGCCTAGAAGGTAAACGTTATTTAGTGGGCGATACCCTAACGGGTGCTGACTTTATGATGTCGTTTATTGTTGAAATTGTTAAAAACTCAGGTCAATTAGCACACTTTAAAAACCTCGTTAAATACGACGAACAATTACAAAGCCATGAGAAGTTTCATACAGCTAATGAACTAGAAGCAAAGTACGACTAACTACTTTTATATAATATTTTTATATAACACAAAGGGGCATTTAGCCCCTTTGTTATGCCTATAAATATGCCTGTAAAATAATCCCACCAAAGTTACGCTTGTAAACTAAATTAACAAACAATCCCTTATTGCTAATAAAACTTTAATTAATAAGGCATAATGCTGCTATTATTTTAGAATAATCACTAATAATACAAGCTGCTTTTGCGCGTATTGACTCACACTTGGGATCAACCATGACCATAAACATGCGTTTAACGACCGGTTTTGGCGTAATTTTATCAATGATGCTTATTTTAACCATTATTGGCATTTCGCGCGTTAGCCTTATTAATAATAACATTACCCACATGACCGACGTAAACTCGGTAAAGCAACGTTACGCAATTAACTTTAGAGGCAGCGTACACGACAGAGCAATAGCCGTGCGCGATGTAGTGCTAATCACCGATCAAAGCAGTTTAAGCACCGTGTTAAATAGCATAAAAGAGCTAAACGCATTTTACCAAACCTCAAGCCGCTCTATGGCTAAGCTAATAAGTAATATGAATAGCGAAGAACGCGCTTTAATTAATAGAATAAATCAAATAGAGCAGCGCACTCAGCCTTTTATTCAAGGTGTAATAAACGCTAAAAACGCAGGAAACCTAAACGAAGCTGAGCGCATTTTATTAACCGATGCGCGCCCTGCGTTTACCGAGTGGCTAAATGTTATAAACCAATTTATAAACCTGCAAGAACAAGCAAATCAAGCCACCACTATTGATACTCTCGATATTGCCAGTTCATTTGAAATTTGGATGATTTCGCTCACCGCGCTTGCAGTTTTAATAGGTGCAAGCGTTGCGTATGTTATTAGCCAACTAATCAGAAAGTCTGTAGGCGGCGAGCCACAAGAAGCCGCCGAAGTAATTGCCCTTATTGCCCAAGGCGACTTAAGAGGCGATGTACAGTCGTGTTGCCCAAATAGCATGATGGCTTCTGTAGGGGTGATGCAATCTAAATTAAAAACCATTGTAGATAGCATTATTAACTCATCTGAAGAGCTTTCTACCCACTCTGCAAGCGTAGCGTCTGGCTCGCAGCAAGCACTTAGTGCCGCTGACGCACAAGTTACTTATACAAACTCAGCAGTAAGCAGCCTAGAAGAAATGAGCCGCAGTATTCATGCTGTAGCCGATTCAGTTAGGCAAACAGAAGATAACTCAAAAATAACGGCGCAGTTGTCACAGCAAGGTAGTGTTGCAGTACAAAAAGTTGCCGCCGAAATTGAGCAAATTTCAGTGACCGTAAAAGCCACAGTTACCCAAGTAAACGTGTTGCAAGAACATGTAAAACACATTGGCGATATTTTAAGTGTGATCCGCAGTATTTCCGATCAAACAAACTTACTTGCACTAAATGCGGCAATAGAAGCCGCTAGAGCAGGCGAAACAGGCCGAGGTTTTGCTGTTGTTGCTGACGAAGTAAGGCAACTTGCCCAGCGTACTGGTGATGCAACAGGCGATATTGAGAAGATGATTTTGCAAGTACAAGAAAACACGCAAGCGTCGGTAACTGCTATGGAAACCACAGTACCGCAAGTAGAAAATGGCTTAACGCTTACTCACGAAGCAAACGAGCTACTGCATCAAATACAGCAACAAGCTAATGACTCATTAAGTAACGTGCTTGAAATTGTTGAATCAACATCAAACCAAGTAGCCACCGTGGCGCAAATTAGTACCGGCGTAGAAGAAATTGCCAGTATGTCAAAAGAAACCAGCATGTCGCTTAACAGTAACGCACAAGAAGCCGTTGCATTAGCTGACCTTTCAAACACGCTTAAAAAGTATATTAGCTACTTTAAAGTTTAATTGTTTAGCGTTTTACAGTAATTAAAAAGGGGCTTTAAGCCCTTTTGTTGTTTATGTACTTTAATAATAGCGGACTATATACCCGCTAAATCACGCTCGGTAATGCACTCACCCGACGCCATTTCAAACTCGCGACATACTAATGGGCGGTTTTCGTAAATAGAGCACATAAGCGTATTACGGTCGAGTGCTTGGCACCAACCGTCGTCAGCGCGTTTCATTACTTCGCTGCCCCATTTATCGTATTCTATATAGTTAAAAGGCACGCCGGTGTCGGTTACTATGCGCACTTCTAATTGGCAACAACAGGCTTGGCAGTTAGCACAGGTAACTGGCTCTGGGGTAGTAGAAATATTTTCAACGGGAATAACAATATGAGGCATAGTGGCTTACTTTTTTGAATAAGCCACTAGGATACAGTAACTAATTTAACGCGCTAGTAGTTTTGCTTTTATATCGCTGTAACGCATCTGCTCGCACAGCGCAAAACCACTCAATTGGCGCACTTTATTACGCGCAAATAACGGCACACTCATCCCCGCTAAAAAGCGGCATTGGGTTTCAATACCCACATTATGATTACCTTTGCCCGCCATATGCGCTAAAAACTCATCTACCTTTTGATAAATAAGTTGCTCGTCAATATATGCAGGCTCTATAGAGTACTCAAGCTTAACCGCATGCCCTCTGCATACACTACAATGCCCGCATTGCGCTGGCGCATTTTGATCGTCAAAATAGCGCGCTAAGTTATAGCTTAAGCAACTTTGTAGCTCAAAAAAGCGAACCAATGCAGCAATACGTTTAATTTCGGCTTGTTCTTTATCACTAAAGTAGTCGTGAAGTTGCTGGGCAAGTTCAGGGGTATTTATAACCTCTGCATGCACTTTGTATACTTGGGTAATACGTTTGGTTTCGAGCGTTATTAGGTTTTTTTCGGCTAGATAGTCAAGAGCANCAGCCACTACACGTTTTCGATCAACCTGCGCGGCTTGCGTAAGGGAATCAAAATTTAGCGTACCCCATATTTTTTTAAAATCTGTATGGCTAAATATTTGCGTTAAAAATGCTTGGCGTTGCTCGTCAAATTGGCTTAGTAGCTCGTTTTTATCAACCAAAAATTTGTATTTAAAATCGGCGTAGTAGGCATATTGCGGCGTTATAGCGCCTTGCATTTCAAGCTGTACGAGTAAGGTTTTAAGTGCCAGTTGCCTAATATTACTTTCGCTCGATAAGCTATATTCTTGCATTTCCCATTGCTGGTGGCTTTGGCGAATATCGTTAATTACGTATTCAATACCGCTAAGCTCAGGGGTGTCGCCATATACAAAGTTTTCAACCGTATTTAGCCCATCTAAATTGGCAAGGGTGTAGCAATTTGATGGATTGCCATCGCGCCCTGCTCGGCCAATTTCTTGGCTGTAGTTTTCAATCGATTTGGGTAAATCGTAATGTATAACAAAACGAATATCCGATTTATCAACGCCCATACCAAAGGCAATGGTAGCCACCACTACGTTAATTTTACCCGCCATAAAGTCATCTTGAATTTGCCAGCGTAGCGTATCTTCAAGCCCCGCATGATACGCCACCGCATGCACACCTTGTGCACTTAGCACATTAGCGACTTGTTCTGCGCTTTGCTGCAATGTTACATACACAATACCAGGGCCATTTTGCGCGCGCACAATGTTGGTAAGCTCGGTATTTTTATCGGCGGTTTTAACGCTCAACACACTTAAATCTAAATTGGCGCGGTAAAAGCCCGTTTGCACAATACACTCAGGCGATATAGCAAATCGCTCTGCCATATCGCGTTTAACTTTTTTAGTCGCCGTTGCCGTAAGCAGCAATACTAAAGGAATATTAAGCTCTTCGCGGTAACGTGGCAGTTTAAGGTAGTCGGGTCTAAAGTTATGGCCCCATTCTGATATACAGTGCGCTTCGTCTACCACTAACATCGAAAGCGCCACCTGGCTTATAAACTCTCTAAAACGCTCGTTTTTAAAGCGCTCAACCGACACCATTAGTACTTTAATTTTACCATTTCGCACATCATTCATTACGGTGCTGCTTTGCATTTGATCTTGGCTCGAATCAAGGCTAGCCGCGTAAATACCTTTGCTATTTAAAAAGCTAATTTGATCTTTCATCAATGCAAGCAAAGGCGAAACCACTAACGTTAAATTTGGTAAATGCAACGCAGTTAATTGATAGCACAACGATTTACCCGAGCCGGTCGGAAATATAGCCAACGACGATTGACCATTTAAAAGCTGCTCTATAGTTTGTTGTTGCCCTGTTCTAAATTGGCTAAAACCAAAGTGCTGCTCAAGTGATTGAATTAGTGGCGTGGTCATAAATGTCCTTTTCGGTGTTTTTAACAGCAATTTAACTGCACAGCTAAACTATAAGAAAGTGAGTATAACTTATATGCCTTTATTCAGCATTTTTTGCTGACATCACCTTTATTTAAGCGCAAACTAGAGCACTATAAAATGAGTAGTAACTGCTTGTTGCCAAAATAATTTATTGATACCCAAGTCATCTTAAAAAACTAAAAATAATACAGATTATTTGGGTATATTATTTTTTGAGGGCAACGTTATGAGTATTACTAAACCTAAAATCGTCGTTATTGGCGGTGGCGCTGGTGGATTAGAGCTAGCAACACAATTAGGGCATAAACTAGGAAAGAAAAAACAAGCAGAAATTCTACTAATAGACAAAAACCGTACCCACATATGGAAGCCGTTACTGCACGAAGTAGCGACAGGCTCTATTGACCCCGATTTAGATGGGGTTGTGTATTCAGCCCATGCTGCAAAACACCACTATAACTTTCAACTTGGTACTTTTTGCAATATAGATCAAAGCAATAAAACAGTTACCCTTGCACCACTTTTAGATGAGCTAGGCCACACAATTTTACCCGAGCGCACCGTGCGCTACGACCACCTAGTCATTGCCATTGGCAGCGTAAGTAACGACTTTAATACCCCAGGTATAAAAGATCACTGCTACTTTTTAGATTCAAACCAACAAGCAGAACGCTTTCAGCATTCATTACTAGATAGCTTTACACGCCTTCACCAAGACGACAACCAACAGCAATCACTTAATATTGCCATTGTAGGCGGCGGTGCTACCGGTGTTGAACTCTCAGCTGAGCTTTATCATGTGTCTGAACTATTAAAGCTTTATGGCTTAACAAATATGTCGTCTAAGCGTTTGCATATTCATTTAATAGAAGCCGGACCACGAATTTTACCAGCACTACCAGAGCGTATTGCCGTAAGTGCCAAACGCGAGCTATTAAAGCTTGGCGTAAACGTGCGCGAGCAAACACAAGTAAAAGAAGGCACCGCACAAGGCTTTATCACCAAAGATGAAGAACACATTGATGCCGATATTATGGTGTGGGCAGCAGGCGTAAAAGCACCTGATTTTATAAAAGACTTAGGTATTTTTGAGCTGACGCGTAGCAACCAAATTCAAGTAAACGAGTTCTTACAAAGCACCGTAGACGAAAGCATTTTTGTATTAGGTGATTGCTGCGCATTTACCCAAGCCGATGGCAAGCAAGTACCACCTCGTGCACAATCGGCGCATCAAATGGCGCAGTGCGTCGAAAAAAATCTAATCGCAACGCTAAAACAGCAACCTCTACGCGGCTTTAAATACAGCGACCATGGCTCACTTGTTAACTTATCAAGCTACAGCACTGTAGGTAACTTAATGGGCAATCTAACCAGCAATACCTTTTTTATTGAAGGTAAAATTGCCCGCTTTATGTATATATCTTTATACCGTATGCACCAACGCGCCATACACGGTAGCGCAAAAACCTTTGCATTATGGATAAGCGAAAAAGTGCTGCGTGTAGTGCGCCCTAAAATGAAGTTGCATTAAAGGCGATTTAAATTAAAGGCAGTGAGCGTTATCACTGTCTTTAATTTTTAACATTGTCTGTGTAGAGTATTTAAAACAACTAAGGAAATTGGGTTATGACGGGTAAAACGCTAATTTTTAACTTTGACGGCACAGGAAACGAACCCCGTGACGCAGAACAATTTAGCTCTGATCATTTTAAAGAAGACTCTAATATTACCAACATTCTAAAACTGCATTTACTACTTGGCGGTAAATTAGAAGACTCCCCAATTACTCCATTTGCTAACCAACTCAGTTTTTATTATCAAGGTATTGGTACCAAAGGCAGCCGCCTTAAACGCATTTTAAACCAAACCCTTGCACCTCGTGGTGACGACGTAGCCAGTATTTTAAATCAAGCGTTAAGCGACTTTAAAGCTCACTACCTAATAGGCGATACCATACTGCTAACGGGTTTTAGCAGAGGCGGTGCACTTGCTAGGCGTTTTGCCAAAATCCTAGAGCCTTTAATTGCTGATAATGTTTACGTATGTGTGTTTGATACCGTCGCCTCAATTGGCTTGTCAAAAGTAAGTAAAGCCACACGCGGCGCAGAGCACGTTATTTTTGAAAACCACACCATTGCCAACAACATTACTCACGCGCTGCACTGCGTAGCCCTTGACGAAAAACGCCGCGCATTTGAACCCACACTCATGAACCATCAAAGCAACATTACCGAGCTATGGTTTGCAGGTGCGCATTCAGACATTGGCGGCGGNTAGCCGATATTAGCTTGCGCTATGCACTTGAATGGCTAATAGAACAACCGCTTAATATATCGTTACTCACTAGCCACGATATAGACTACGAAACCCTACTCCCCGATAGCAACTTAGTAGCACAAGATGACGTAACAGTAACGCCCGATCCGCTCGCATTAAGTCATCAACAAAATTACTTTTGGTTTAACCCGTTTTTTAAATTAGTAGATAGGCAGTGCTATATATTAATTGATGACGAAGCCAGCAACCTTGAGCCTTTAGTGCACTACAGCGTAGCCGAACGTATTAATAAACTAACCAGTTACCGCCCAGAATCGCTTAAAAAGCTGCATTACAAAATTAGCTACAACGACAACACCACACTTAGCTTTATTGGTTTAAGCCAACATATAGAACTCGCTAATCAAAACATGAGTGTGCTGAGCATTACCCAAAGCCAAGATGTAATGGTATTTGCCTCTGAGCAATACAACGCAACCGGCCTCATGCTAGAGCAAGGCGCTACGTATCGCTTTACCCCATACCCAAATCAATGTTGGTTTGACGATGGCATAAAGTGCACGCCATTAGGCTGGAACCGCGACAACGTTCAACTTGGCGTAAAAGAAATCCCGATGGCCGTGCTTGAACCATTTAGACGATTTCCTCGCGCACAATGGTTTTCACTCATTGGTGCTATAAATAAAAACGACGACCACCTTTTTGAAATAGCCAATGGCGCCGACATTAAAGTGGATAAATCAGGCGAGTTTTGCCCATTTGCAAACGACTTAAGCCGCTTTTACGGCGCTAATGCCGGAAAAATAAAAGTAAAAGTAACGCGGTTGGAGTAATAGGTACCCGAAGCTTTTAAATTGTAGGTGCGATTTTACATCACACTTAGCTCTTTAGTAACGGCTCATAACTCCCAATCAACACTACAAAGCCCGCCTAAACACCTGTAGATACAAGGCGCACAGCTTGCTCGCGCGAAAAGCGAAGCTTTTAAATTAAATAAAACAAATATCAGTTTTAATGTTCACTATAAAACTGATAGGTTATTATTACTGTTTTTATCAATGGTTACTTTTTCGTGGCAAATGAAGTTATACAAAAAATAATTGAGTATTTACATCAAAACACCGACATTGATGTAGTTTGGCTATATGGCTCCCACGCAAAAGGGACAGCCCAGCCCCATAGTGACATTGACTTAGCCATAGCATTTAAAAACTTTGATCTGGAATCGTTCGATAAGCGCCTTAGGCCAAAAGAGCTTGAGCTTGAAATAAGTAATGCACTTAATCTTAACGAACAACTTATTTCGATTGTTGATATAAATATTATTCCAAGTAATTTAGCTTTCAACGTTATAGAATATGGAAAAGTAATTATAAGCAATAATAGTGTTAGAGCGATGAAAGAGCAGCAGCGTATATATAGCCAGTTCGAATTTGAAACCATAGCGAGTAAACATGACTGATACCGGAATTACACTTTATTTAAGTGAAGTAACACGCCATGTTGACGAATATATGCAAGAACTCGACGAGCTCAGTCAAATCGATTCACTTAATAGCAGAGACTACCGAGCTGCAGAGCGATTACTACAGTTAATGACCGCGGTGTGTATTGGTTTATCAAAGCATTGGCTAAAGCAGCACAAAAGTAGTACCAGTAGCAACGCCTATCAAACATTTAGCGAACTTACTAATTTAGGCTTTTTGAGCGAGGCAGAACTACTTTCATGGCGTAAAATTATAGGCTTACGAAATGCTCTTGTTCACGATTACTTAAATATTGACCAAAGTATCGTTAAAACAATCATTAAAAAGCAACACTACACAACTATGCACGCATTTAGTATTAAAGCGATTACAGAGCTAAACAAAGATTCATAGATAAAACCTCACCTACAATAATTAAACCACTGCACTGAACAAAACCGTAGGTGCGATTTTACATCGCGCTTTGTCCTCTAGTAACTCTGGTTCATAACTCCCAATCAACGCTACAAAGCTCACCTAAACACCTATTCGCCTCACTTAATGAGGCGAATAGCAGAGTTAATTGCCTCATTACTTTTAAGCGCTACATAGAACAATAATTCACTTTTCTGTGGTAAAAAATGTATTTGTAAGCGAGGTATAAAACTTCACCTGCAATAATTTAAACACCACTCTCAAAAAAACCGTAGGTGCGATTGCATATCGCGCTTTGGCTTTTAAATAAGGCCAAGCTAAACACCTGTGGGCGCTCAGCTTGCTCGCGCGAAAAGCGAAGCTTTTAAATTGTAGGCGCGATTTTACATCGCGCTTTGCCCTCTAGTAACTAGATCATTACCCCAATCAACTCTACAAAGCTCACCTAAACACCTATTCGCCTCACATGGTGAGGCGAATAACAATTTATTTGCCTCATGCAATGAGGCGAATAGCAGAGTTAATTGCCTCAATACTTTTAAGCGCTACACAGAACAGAAATTCATTTTTCAATGGTAAAAAATGTATTTTTAAGCGAGGTATAAAACCTCACCTACATTAATGTAAACACCACTCTTAACAAAAGCGTAGGTGCGATTGCATATCGCGCTTTGGCTTTTAAATAAGGCCAAGCTCAACACCTGTAGGCGCGGAGCTTGCTCGCGCGAAAAGCGTAGCTTTTAAATTGTAAGCCGGAATTTATCTCGCGCTTTTAATTTTAATTTGCAAATATCGCGTTGATGCTGGCAACCAAAATATGAATTACTTATTCAAAATGCATGTATTTATTTTCTAATATTTAAATAAATGCATCCATATTTGGTAGTTGTATTATTTGCTCCCTCAGCTTATTTGCAGCTTTATTAATTATTTTTATGCACAAATCAATGTGTGCTAATTCAGCAGTAGACAAGTTATTTTTAACAGCAGAAACTTTAGCCGTATCAATTGCGGCTAATACAGAGTCAACAGTTTGACTCATAAGTAGTTGCATCCGTGGTAGTGAAATAGCAAATTCATCAGCAAAATCAGCTAACATATAAGCTGTAATCTCATTAGTAAAATTGCCTGCACTTTGCGAATTATGCTCACCCACTGACATAGCATAACACCTTGATATTTTGGGCTGTAGATAGCCCATATCACGGTCAATGCTTCCCTGCTCAATAATAGCCTCTATATTTACCAAGTCGTAAAACGGCGTAAGCTCTAAACCATTTTTACCAACAAAAAAACTAATGTTTTTGCCATGAGCATCGTAATTACGTACTAAAATATTAAATGTCATCCAACGAATAAGCTGAGCCTCATACGCTTGTACATTCGTTGTTTTAACATTAAAGAGTTTTGCAAAAGAAACGCCATCTCGAATATAAATACCATCCCCATCATCACCATGCTGACGCTCATATTTATAAGAAGGAGGTAAATTAGTGGCTTGGCAACCATCAATAATATGACGACGTAATACACGGCTTTGATCTTGTGTAACGCGCCTATCAAAGCGATCTATTACAAATACTCTTATATCTGCGTAAGTGCGCAACTCAACATGGGGAACATTGAGCCCCGACTCTTTTGCCAAAAGCATGGTAAAAAGTTCATTTACTGCAATGAAAGGCGCGGTACCTGTTTCAAATTTAAAAATTTTATTAGAACATAGCTCCCCTTCACCAAATCCTAATTTACTATCGATTTCGAGTAGGTTTAGTTTGTCTTGAACGCCAGCAACAGAGAGCCGAGTTCGGCCATCCCAATGAGTAATTGGCTCTCCAACTTGTACAAAGCGTTTAAGTTTTTGGCTTAGCTCGTCACTAGTTACTTCACGAAAAGATGTTTGCTTTAAAGTACTGTTACTTGCTCTAAACGACAAAGCGCCTGACGTTTCCTCGCCAATTACTTTAATCAAACCAAACGTATTATTTTTAGAGATAGTAGTACTACTTATAATCTCATCAAGACCTTTGCCCTCGGGTAATAAGTTTTGTAAATAATTACGCACAGCACGCGAGTCAAAATCACCATTGAGCGGTAAGTGTGGTGAAATAGCAAACCCCTTATTAATCCACTCAGGCTCATAGGTAAATGCAATTTCATTTTCAGAGCCTATATCAAGGGCTATCGCACCTATCTTCTGCGTATGCCCAATAAATACATCTAAGCTATTTTTTTTAATACCACTGCTCATCGCTCACCTCATCCTTATTATTGTTATTGTGGTGCGACTCGTCATCACTGACAAGGCTAAACGACAGCCCCAAGTATTCCATCACTTTGAGTACATTAAAAAACTGCACATTCACATCACCTTTTTCTATTTTTATCAGCGTAGGCTTTGAAATATTAAGTGCTTGCGATACATCAACCAGCGTAAGCTTCATGCCAGTTCGCTTTGAAGTAATCGCTTTAGCGAGCCGCACCGACGAAAACGGCTTTGATAGATCAGGCATTTCAGTGCGTTTAACAACTCTTCCAAGTGTTTTTTTTGCTGGTAATTCACTCATTAAAGGTCAACTATAGTTTACTTATACAATTTATTTTAGGGTAGCCTACCCAAAAGTCAAATATAACTTACTTTTAAGTTTGAACGTATATTTACTGCCTATAAGTAAACCGTAATTTACTTATAGGCAGTAAAATAAAACCCAGCCCCATAAGTAAAACTTAAGTTACTTATGGGAAGTTAATGACATTTTGAGCTTAATAGCCAAGCTAAACACCTGTAGGCGCCCAGCTTGCTCGCGCTAAAAGCGTAGCTTTTAAATTGCCTTACTATCGTTTAAGGCTCGCTGCACCACTTGATAGCAAATAGCACGCTGCTGCTCTTGCTCTAAGCTAACTTGTCGTATTGAAAGGATAGTTTTAACTATTTGTTTATGAGAAACGATTGGAAAGATTGGTCTCTGCTTTAGCTCAACAAACCAACCAGGAAAGCATAAAACAGGCAAAACTTGGGTGTTAAAACCCGTTGCCTCTCGTAGCCATTTATTCACCCAATTAGCTTGATTTTGGGCTTGCTCTAGCGGCTTACTTTCAAACCAAGAAGGAAATGCTAAATGGTTATTCTCAAATTTAACTCTGTAATTTGTATCGTCTTTTATTCGTTTATGTCTGCCTTTGGTTTCAATAGCAAATATCCCATTTGGCCCAACAACCAAATGATCAATATTAAAACCATCTGCTTGTATATCATGAAATACTTGGTATCCGTGTGACTGTAATTCTATAAGCTCAGAGGCAACGGCTAGTTCTGCATCACGCCCAAGTTTTAACTTTATTAAGTGATTAGATTTAACCCAAAGCTTTCGTGCTACATAGATTAAACCCAGTGCAATCGCAATAATTAAGAAGTAATTAAACTTGCCGCTGGCAAACATTTCAGCAATGCCTTTAATAGCAAAAGGCATTGTGACTATCAAAGCAGACAAGAAGACTAAGCCAATTACATCTAAAACTTTATCATTAACTTGTTCATTAAGTGTCTGCGCTGCAACACGTTTAAGCTTTTTACGATCTACAGGTAATTTAGCATTCTTCTGATGAAGCCATATTTTGAAAAACAAAACACCTAATAGCGAATAAACACTACCAATAACAAATAAAAGGCTTAAACCTTGGTTTAATAAATCATCCATGATGAGTTCCTATAATCACAATGTTTACTTTATACCTTAAAAACAGGTACATGTCGCATCATTCAAACCCACATTACAAAGCCCACCTAAACACCTGTAGGCGCTCAGCTTGCTCGCGCGAAAAGCGTAGCTTTTAAAATAATTTACTTATATCGCGTTGGCGATGGCAACCAAGGGGCGGTCTTCTTCAAATAAGCTCTGCTGCTAATAATTCATCCCTGAAGCCGGGTTCCTGTCAGCATCCATGCTTCCACTTCCTCAAGCTGCAAAGCTACGCTTTGGTCATTCGTCACCCACGGCACCCCGAGGATCACATTATTTCCTCAATTCAAATTAAAGATATGAACGTAAACGCGATGAAAGCACATCCATGTGCAAGCATCGCTTTCCTCGCATTGCCTAAAGGGATTTAGGTACTTGGAATTTGTCGGGAACAAAATTCCGCCATGCGAGGTAATTACTCATTAATTATGTGTTCTAAGGTGAAGTTGAAGGAGGAAATTCCTTAGCAGCGGCCTTAAAATTGGCTGTAGGCGCTCAGCTTGCTCGCGCGAAAAGCGTAGCTTTAAAGTAATTTACTTATATCGCGTTGGCGATGGCAACCAAAGAGAAGTAACCGCCGACTTCTCTTTGGAATCTCTCGGCGCCCCTCAATTTCACTTATCTTTAAACACTAAATTAATATGAACGTAAACGCGATGAACGCACATCCATGTGCAAGCATCGCTTTCCTCGAATCCATGCGAGGTAATTACTTATTAATTATGTGTTTGCAGGTGAAGTTGAAGGGGAAATTGCCTTAGCAGCGGCTTTAAAATTTACTGTAGGCGCTCAACTTGCTCGCGCGAAAAGCGTAGCTTTTAAAATAATTTACAAATATCGCATTGGCGATGGCAACCAAAGAGAAGTAACCGCCGACTTCTCTTTGGAATCTCTCGGCGCCCCGAGGATCACATTATCGCCTCAATTTAAATTAATGGTATGAACGTAACCAGCGTAGATAGGCCATCCATGGCCAAGCTACGCTTTTAACAGCATCCATGCTGTTAATTACCCATCATTAATTAAATTTCGGGTGTGATCACGGGAGAACTTTCTTAGCAGCGTTCTTAAAATTTGCTGTAGGCGCTCAGCTTGCTCGCGCGAAAAGCGAAGCTTTTAAATTGAATTTACAAATATCGCATTGGCGATGGCAACCAAAGAGAAGTAACCGCCGACTTCTCTTTGGAATCTCTCGGCGCCCCGAGGATCACACTAATTCCTCAATTTAAATTAATGATATGAACGTAACCAGCTTAGATAGGCCATCCTTGGCCAAGCTACGCTTTTAACTGCATCCATGCTGTTAATTACTCATCATTAATTTAATTTCGGGTGTGATCACGGGGAGAATACCTTGGCTAATACCTTTAAATTTAGATTAGTGCTGCTAATTTGTTCTATTAGTAGTAGTGCTACTATTTAAAACTTTAAGACCATGTATAAGCCTGGTATCATCCTATGTCATTAAATTATTTAGTAGTAAAGTTATGGAAAACGGTGAAATTCTTGTTATAGATTTATTCGCAGGCCCGGGTGGTCTTGGCGAAGGGATTTCAGCAGCCCAAACCTCAGATGGTAAATCGCCTTTTCAAATAGGTATTTCTGTTGAAAAAGATTTCCATGCCCATAAAACTCTTACTACTCGTGCTTTCTTTCGCTCACTCAAAGCAAAGTCTCAGCCATTAAATAATTATTATAATTATCTGCATGGAAAAATTACACGTGATGAGTTGTTTGAACTTCACCCCGATATTGCAACAGAAGCCAATCAAGAAACTCTCAATGGTGCTAAAGAACTAGGCAAAGATAATAAGCTTATTCATAAGCGTATTAAAGAGCTTGTAAAAGAGCATAAAGGACCAAAAGTACTAATTGGTGGACCTCCATGCCAAGCTTATTCACTTGCAGGACGCTCTCGAAATGCTGGGAACAAAAGTTACATTGCAGAAGAGGATACTCGCCACTTTTTATATAAAGAATACTTAGAAGTAATTTGCCTAGCGAAGCCTGATATTTTTGTAATGGAAAATGTAAGAGGAATACTTACGGCAAAAGTAAATGGCCAAGTAATGTTTCCACAAATATTAGAAGATTTGCGCAGCCCTGGCTCAGTAACCAAGCATAAAAAGATTCCAAAATATAAAATCTACTCATTAGTAGTTGATGCGGAGAAACCAGAAGACCCACAATACAAAGACTCTGCCGATTTCTTAATCCGCTGTGAACAATACGGTATACCTCAAGCAAGGCATCGTGTGATTTTACTTGGTGTACGTGAGGATATTAAAGCAACTCCAGAAACATTAAAACTATGCGAACATCAAGTTACTGTAGAACAGGCTATTAGTGACTTACCAAATTTACGCAGTGGTTTTTCTAAACAAAAAGACAATGCAAAAGATTGGGAAACAGCTGTTACTAAAAATGCAGCTAAGTTAAAGCGGATTCTGAAAAAACAATTTGACCCAGAATCAGCAAATAGCTTAAATCTCAAACCAAAAATCGGTTTGTCTAGAATAGAAACGGCATTAAGCGACAAAACTCCAGCTATGCCAGAGTCATTAAAAGCTTGGTATATAGACCCTAATTTAAACGTAGTGCTAAACCATGAAACCAGAGGGCATATGGTCGATGATTTACTTCGCTACGCATACTGTGCGGCTTATGCACAGATAGAGGGTTCATCGCCTAAATCACGTCACTTCCCTAAAGAATTAGCTCCAGCCCATGCAAATTGGGATACAGGAACACACGCTGACCGTTTTAGAGTTCAAGTTGCCAATAAATATGCGACTACCGTTACGAGTCATATTTCAAAGGATGGTCACTACTTCGTACATTACGATCCGCAACAATGTAGAAGTTTAAGCGTACGTGAAGCCGCTCGCTTACAAACGTTTCCTGATAATTATATTTTTGAAGGGACTAGAACTAACCAGTATATACAGGTAGGAAATGCTGTGCCGCCATATTTGGCACAGCAAATTGGTGAAATAATTATTAAATTAATTTAAACAAAATCGAAACCTGATATATAAGCAGCTTTTCTAACTTCAACCGCCATTTTCATCTGTTTATCAGAAGGTACTTTGTTGTATAAGTGAAGGGCTACACACTTTAAAGGAATCCCTACATTTTTATGCGTAGCTGGGTAAGTTGCTGAGTAATAATCAGATATACTTTGCCATTCTGCACTTGTAACTCCCATAACATATTCAAAGTCTGAAATTGATTTTGAAGTATCTTTAACTTCATTATTTTCTTTTAGAATATCATTTAACTGTTTTTCATCTAATAAATCACTTGGATCGATTAAACTACAGTCAATTTCTAATTCTTGGAATTTCAACCAACCCTTCTCTGACTTACAAAACTCAGATGGATTAACAACACCATTTCTAAAATTAGGATCAGTAATACAATTTCTAACTTTATAAGCTAAATCAACTATAAAACTTAATAAACTAGGGCTAACAACTTGATTATTGTATATTCTTTTTAAACTAATATCTTTCCCTTGTTTTCTTAAGTTATACCTTAATAGAGCTAAGGTATAAGTTACAACTTCTGCTTTTAGTCCCTTCTCCTCTTTGTACCAATCTGATCTTGGAATTGCATAGTCAGCATTTCTAAAAAGAATCATTTTAGAAACCAAATCATTAAAAAACACAGCACCAAAGTCATCTTCATTATTCTCAAATTCTTTAAGAATTGCCTGCCCTAATAATTTCAAGTTAGCCTGCGCTCCACGCTTCACTTCATAGGGCTTCATTCTCCAAGTATTTTCATATTTAGCCATATCGGTTTTCGTAAAGACTTGATCCTTCGGATATTCTGCAATGAACTTGTTACTACGACTAGTACTCATAGCACGCAACTGAGTTGAATATTGCCCTCTGGCTCTTTCATAAAACCATTTAGTAGGAAAACCAGTTTTACCAGCTGGCATTAGCTGTTTACGTGAGCGATTCTCAAGATTTATATGGAAAGGATGATTTGAAACTAAATCAGATTGTTGAATTGAGTTTTGTGAATTAGCAAACGTAGCAATATTACTTTTTAGAATATCGGCTGTTTCTTTTTCTCCTACAACTGTTAACTTCATTTGGACAAAAACTTTAGATAAATCTATGTCACCATAAGAATACTCTCGATCTACACCCTTTAGCTTTCCTTTATCCTTAGGTGAAAAATATATAGAAGCTGTTGTTTGCCCGCCATTAACTATTTGCATATTCTCCAGCTCAGTGACTACCGTTTGACCATCAACAATTTCGGTTTTAATACTTGTAGCTGTTACTGTTAGGCCATTATTATATGCAAAAAACCTTTCTGGCTCTGTTAAAAGCGACTTTCTCATACCTTTGTTAGTACCAGCTCTAAAATCAAGAAAGGTTCTTACGTTACTTTCTAGTAACCTTTGTCCGAACTCATCATATATATCACTTAATAAAGTTCCCGGCATAATACCTAAATATGTGCTTACACCATTTTCTAAATTATTAGCAGGCAATACTTTTAACTCTCCACCTAGAGCTTTAATATCAACAGTAAACTCTTCAGAGTCGGTATCTGAATATGAGAGCTCTTTTAATCGCTCAATATCCCAAATCTCTATCGAAGTTTCCTTGCCTAATATTTCACCAATTGATAGCTTTTTTACTCTGTCACTAAGCTTTTGATCTGTAAAAATAACTACTCTAATTTTGAGAGCATCTTCAATATAATGACCTATTTCTTGCGCAGCGTATCGCCCCGGATCTGTCACTTCCATACTTTCTATAAAATCTTTATTAATACTCCCTTCAAAGAATTTTGTTACTTTCTTACTTATATCTTTAATTTGAGAGTTAATAAGCGTTTCTATGTAATCTTTTTCATTTGTAAAATTAACGATTATCCCACATATAGTTTTTTCTAATGCGTTCCAACTATATCCATCTAATCGCATACCTTTACGTGTATTCCGGTATGGACAATATTCTACATCATCCATTATACCCGCCTCAGAAAGCATTTCGCTTACATGCTCAAAAAAGCTTTCTTCTGGAAAAATTGAATTTTTATCGGCGTCTATATTTGAAATGCTATATAACTCATTTTTGTATTCTAAAATATCATCCATTTTTTATTACCTCCTTGATAGATTGCTCTGAAACAAATTTTTTCAACTCAGCAATAGACAATTCATAACTCGCACTGATGACACCATCAGAAGTATTGTCGCTAGTTAACTTAGGAAAACCGTCATTAATCGTATATAACGTTTCGGATGTTATAGAGACAGTTGAATCAAGCTGCTCTTCACTTGCTTGCCCATATAACGAAGATACTTTACTTAAGAATGCAATCTCATTACCAACATCACCTTTTACCAACTCTAAACAACTTTCGTATAAAGTCTTTAAGGAGAATCCAAACTCGATTGATGTCGGAATTGCTATTAAATGTAGTAAAAATAATGAAGAGGTTACTTTTTCTAGCTGCTGTAAAGAACTTATATGAATAGTCCTCGCATCTCCTACTAATGAGGTTTTAATTTCTATTGCTGTACCATTCAATGTTATATCTTGTTTTTTTCCTTCAGGGCCTATCCAAAACCTTATCGCATCAGTAAACGTAAATTGGTTTAATAAATATTGTTTGAAAAAATATAGCTCACCAATAAATCCTGTATATTCGGCAGTTGTTAAGCCTTGTCTTGTTGCTTTTAAAAAACTAGACCAGCCTTTTATTTTTGACTGAACTTTCAAAAACAGCTCAGTGCCAAAATAATTACTAGTACTAAACGCTATATTTTTAGCTATTATTGAAAACTTTTTTTCTGATTCTTTATCACTTTCAAGTAATGTGCACAAAAGCCTAGATGCATCACCATAACTATCATCTACTTCTATTCTCAGTGATGCTAATTTATCGAATACTTTGCAACTTATTTTTACATCTTCATGAATGAAAAATAAGCGACGTCCACGATCGTCAATTGAAACCCAAAATCGGTTGTCATTTAGATATAACCTCCTCCCAGAAGGGTAACTACCAATCTCTATTCCTTTCCAAGGATCATCATTAAAAAAATGGCTATAATTATTCATAATCATAATCTTCGTAGTCTGCGATTTCTCTAAGTTTTCCTTTTATTTTATTTATTTTATATTCATGCTTCGTCGATTTATTTAGCGCTTTTATCTCCTTCTCAGTTAAATTTTTTAATTTTTCGATTCTTGGAATCGATAGAGTAAAACCTAAAGTTGCAGAATGTCCATGGGCTAATTTCACTTTAGCTTTCTTATCTTTCTTAAATGGATACGGACTTACACTTGTAACAGCAAATAAATAAATAATTAATCCAGGGAAATCTCTTTCATCTGCACAAAGATAATCAAAATTAACGGCCTTTTTACTATTTAAATTGGCTACTATTTCAGGTTTTTCTAAAAAATATTTTTCATCATCTGGGTTACCTAATTGAACGCTTGGAATATAATAATTACCATCTTTAAAATTCATTGCCCTTTTTGGTAAAGTTATGCTATTTCCTGCAAATAAATATTCATTATTAATAAATTCTTTGTCTGACTCATCAAGTAAATTTTCCCATGGGGGTGTACGTCTACTACTTTGATTAAATATGCAAACCTTTGGTAGTTTTAAACCTTTATCTTTCATATTTTTCAAATGAGATATAATTGCTGCGTTACCAATATCATCTTCTGGTAAATCTACATTTATTATAAAATTGATTACATCTTCATATTCAACATCAGAGAATATAATAGGTTTATTTTCACCAGATAAACTTAAATCTAATTTATTATTGATACTAAGTTTATTAATCAAGCTTTCTGCATAGTGGATGTTCTTTTTATTCACTTCTTTACTTTCTTTGAACTTGAAACGCCTCTGAATTTGCCCCCATAAATCTTGCTTAATTATTTCTGATTTACCAAAACCTATTTTATTTTTGGCAGTTATAATCATAGCCCCTGGGTGTTCTCTAACTTTTAAACCAAAATCACTTGGTCTTTCACCTCTGCGACTCATTAAATCTAATTCTTGATAAAGCTCTCTTATCGATGCCCCTATAAATGTGTACCAATTTTGAGACTCTTGCGGTAAATATACTTTACAAAGATCTTTATAGGTCGGCCTGTAGCCAAACCATCTACACATTTGCATTAGCGTATCGTACGCCTTAGAGTTTCGGCAAAAGTAGGAAATAGATAATCCTTCAAGGGTTAGTCCTCTTGATAATTTATGCCCGCCTATAACTATTACAGACAAACCATTCTCTTTATGTTTTGAATAATCTAGCTCTCTGTTATCTGATTTTTTATTACTTTGATTTATCGCCCAAGTATTTATTTTCCCAGTCGCTTCAATTAATTTGGGGAAAACTGCGTCATATGTTTCTTCAATATTGAAAACGTTATTAAATGTATCCTCAAGATCAGAAAAAATAGTGTTCTTGCCGCAAGCGAGCTTTCCATGTCGAGCATATACATCTAAATTTTGAAAAATCTCTTTTCTATAATCTTCAATTAAGTCCTCTAGATCATTCTGATGGTCTTTTAAGTGGGAAACATTTACAAGCATCGTATTGTGTGAAGTACTTTCCCCTCGGATACTTCTAATAGCAACATTTAAAATAAAAGCCCTTACAGCCTCTTTCAAACTTTTTGGTAAAAATGAAATATCTTGATTGCTTTTCAGTTCGAATATTGGCTGGTGATCTTTAATAATAACAACTGGGGAATAGATATTATCTTCAGCCAATTCATTCTCTATGTCCTGAAAACTCTCATTTTTAAAAAAGAAATCTTGACCTAAGTAATTATCCGGTACAGGTATTTTTATCATGAAATCTCTAGGAAATAGATCATCCTGCTCCATATGAAAAGTATCATCAGGATCAATAAAAATATTTGCAAATGGCGTAGCAGTATAACCAACATAGGTATTTCTATTAAACAATGATAGTAATTTACGTATGCAAGCATTAGTCTTTGTTACTTCTTCTTTATGATGCTTTGTATTTATAGAAGCATAATCAGCTTCATCATCGATTAATAAGATTGGACCATCCAACATAACACCCGATTCAGGGTCTAGCATGTGCTCATCTTTAATATAGTTATATAATCCTTCAAGAACTCCGGTATGCTTTTTAATTGTAAAAATCACAGGATCTGAGCCATTTAATTTTATGCCAAAACTTTCTGCAGAAGATTTATTGAAATCTTTCATTGTTGAAGTTCCTGTATGGATTGTATTTTTTGTATTAAAAATACCAACACCAATAGGAGCAGCCACAGCTCTGTTCTCTAAAATTAAGTGCTTAGATTCTCGACCTAACACACCTTCATCAATTCTTTCTTGTGTCTGCTTCCTTAAATCGTTTAAGTGTCCACCTAAGACGATAATTGTTTTATATCCACAATCTATTGCCTTATTTATTAGACCTAAAAAGTTCTGGGTTTTTCCTGATTGTACATTTCCCATCACAAGCCCCTTACTTGACCATTTGCCAGGGGTTGTAGGATCGCCTGAATAATCCAATATTGAGTCAATTACTTTTTCATTTTCATCAATGACTTCAATAGCTCTAGCCTGGGATAAAAGCATATCTCTATAGGCCTCCCAGTGAGACCATTCAATTTGAGATTTCTTACTATCAAACCATAACGGTAAGTCTGGCCTAGATAGTTTAATAGTTCCTTCACCTATTTTTATATTAAACATACTTTCCAGATTAAATTTGAGTAACTTCAAATCATCTTCAGTATATTTAAAATTTGGAATTTCTTTAAATTGCAATATTACTTCGTCTACTTTCATATCAATATAGGATGGAGTTATGGTAATACCAAGCTCTTCAACCATTTTTAAATTAGATGAAATTTGGGCTATTAATTTATTAAAAAAAGATTTATTCATTAAAGTTGGCCTTAAATACTTTATCCATTATTGATTCTAATAAGTAGTCAGTTACATTTTCTTGGACTATATCTTTAGGAGATTCTGACATTTTTTGGTAAATATGATTAAGAGGCAAATTCTCTGCAAGTAGGCCTAGATAATTAATAAATAGTGACTTTTGGCTTTTATCTAAATTACCGAGTATTTCCATTAAAATTTCATTCTCGGGTGAAATCTGATAACTGATGACTTTGTTTGTTTCGTTTTCTTGAATATCCCAATATTTATTAGCTTGGTCTTGTTTTCCACGATATGTATATACTCGCTTAGATCTTTTTATTGGATCTGAAAGAAACTTCCTTAGCTCTTTTTTAATTCTAGGAGGGAGCTGCAAACTTGCTTTTTTTACATCTGTTGACCATTCCTGATCTAAAGAAGAAGGTACATTTACCTCAACTCTTGCTAAAGCCCCTAATTGACTGGTTTTTGCCAAACCAAGCCATCCGCCTGCGTTAATTAATCTATTTTCACGATAAATATAAAGGCCTTGATTTTGTACAATTCCATTAGCCCCTCCTAACCTTTCAAGTGGCTTAGTCTCCATTCTTTTAAAGTGTGGTAGTACGTGAGTATTAATTTCAATATATCCACCTTTGCACCTTAGCTTTTCTGAGCGCCCTTCTTGATAGCCTGGAGATTTCGTCATAAATGGATCTATTGGATGTAACCCTTTACTATTTATAAAGAAGTTACGCTTTTGTTTGCCTTCCATAAACTTGTGAAAATGCAAAGAAATATAAGAATCTAATTCGCTTAATGCTGCAGCTAAAACTGTATCTGTATCCAATGAATGACTTGTTTTATTTAGACATGCTAATTTTTCCCAGACAATCTGAGTTCCCTGAATCATTTTTTTATTAAGCAATAATAGAGGATGTTGCAAAATTTCATTTTCATCCAAAATTTCTAAACACCAAGTATTTTCTTTCTCTATTTGATCAATATCCCAAACAGCCGCGCACATAGGATAACCTTGACGCTTAGAAAATACAGTTAGCCTTCTTGCTTGTGAAAAACTAGCTGTTTTCATACCAGAACCAAATCGCCCTAAGTCCCCTCTCAGTCTTTCATCACTAGGATCTTTACAACCTATTTTCATATTATGAATTAATTCTTGTGGAGACATTCCATCTCCATCATCTAGAATAGATATATTAGGTTCAGTAAGGCTTGGTAATGAGTAAATACTTATATTGGATGCATTGGCTGTGAGAGAGTTGTCAATAATATCTGATATTGCAGAGGGCATTGTGTAACCAATACGCATAAGTGTTTTAATATGTGACCTAGGATCTGGAGAAGCATCAGCAAAATAGCTCATAGTCCCTCACTTAAAACGATTTTAACTTTTTCTAATGCAATATTTTCTTTGATATCGAGACCATCAGAACCCGCACTAAATTCACACAAGTTAATAATAAAATCCTTAAAATTTATATCTGTTATGTAATTTAAATACATCTCAATTTGATGGCTCTCATCAAAAAATTCATCCAAAGTATCGTTAAACCTTTCTTGCGAATATTCAACATACCTCGTATTCACATATTCATAGATAGCGAGTTCTTCAGTATGGGAAATGACTCCATCTTTACCACAAACACAGGCTGCAATCTTAACTGCACAGTCAATTAACTTTGTATCCATAATCGCACCATAAATAAATTAATAAAAATAGAGTTTTAAAAATATGATTTAGTGACTTTCACTTAAATATATGGGGATCGGAGGTTTATATGAACCGATCCATGGCTTTAAAACAATTAGTAAAATTTGTCCCTAAAATAAATTTAACATGAATCTTTGGCTAAAAGACAGTCTGAATGAGATAAATATTAATACATTTGCATTAGGTCTATAAACTTTAAGCAATCTACAAAAAATTAAACACCAATCCATCAACACACGCCAATTCCCCGTGATCACACCTGAAACTTAGTTAATGATGAGTAATTTACAGCACGGATGCTGTACAAAGCGTAGCTTGGCCATGGATGGCCTATCTACGCTGGTTACGTTCACATCATTAACGTAAGTTGAAGATAAAGTGTGATCCTCGGGTGCGCCGTGGGTGACGAGTGACCGAAGCGAAGCTTCGCAGCACGAGGAAGTGGAAGCATGGATGATGACAGGAACCCAGCTTCATGGACGAATTACCTCGTACAATGTCAAATATATCTCAAATGCCGCCCTTTGGTTGCCATCGCCAACGCGATATAACCTCGAATAGAGGTTTTTAATCCCTTGAATTCAAGGCAAAAAAATAATTTATAAGCGCGATATAAAATCGCACCTACACATTAATTACACCGAAATTTAAAAGCTTCGCTTTTCGCGCGAGCAAGCTCTGCGCCTACAAGTTAAAGCGCGAGATAAACTCACGCCTTCAGCACAAACTACAAATTCTGTATTAAACGTCATACCTTGGCTTTTCTTCCGCTACTAAATCCAGCCCTGTACTTGGCTGCTGATATTTAAAACTAGCCGCTTCTTCAAAATAACCTTTCTTTACCCATAACTTTGCACTGTTAACCTGCGCTACCTGATATGCCCAATTACTTACTGCAAGTGACTTATCTGAATCACAATTAAAGTAATCACTAAGTTCAGTTGTTAAATGCTGGCTATTAATCACTAAATTTTGTTCTTGCCAGCGTTCGCGGTGAAGTTGCGCAGCTAAAAAGTCACTTTTACTGTTATTACAGGTGCTATGTGCTGCCACAAAGTTATGTCCTAAATCATTTGCGTAGCGAGCAAACGGAATAAAGTGATCAACCTCGGTTTTACTGTTCAACGGCTTTTTGCAATAAAAACAATTGCCGCGCTGAAGCTCTATCAACACAGGCTTGGCCTTACTCAGTGCATTGCGATCAAAGCCGAATAAAAATTCGTGTAATTGGCTTTGTGGGCCAATTAAGGCTTGGTTATGCTTAATACTTTGAATTTTTTGCAGCCATGCGTTTTTTGCTAAATAAACAACTAAGTCGTAAAAACGCCTAAAGCAGCCTGCAATGCCTTCATTTAAGGTGATGTATGATTGGCCTTTAATATGGGGATACAAGAAACACTCTTCTTTGCCATTTAATTTTTGTAATAGCCACAGCGGGCCGTCTTTAATGGTTTTTAGTGTTGAACTGCGTATATTATTCCAATCTTGGCTCTTTTTTAATTGGCTAATAGAATTAATATTATTTAATTTTGCATCATGAAGCGTAGTTATAATCTTGGCTTGTTTATTAGAGTTGGTATTTTGTAAAAGTAGTTGCTCTCTATTATTACCAATTGCGCCAAATGGCGATGCTTGGTGCCAATATAAAGTAATAAATTTATCGACTAATTCATCAAATTTTATTTGTAACTGTGCTTGCGGATCGGCGTGATGTTTTTCGATACTAATATCAGCAATGGCATGTAAAAGCGCAAACTTATAAGTAGCGCTAAAGTCACCTTCAACTAATAAACGCTGAATATACGCAATAAAGTCGAGCTGTTGCTGCATTGCTCCAATCATAAAACGTGCACTACTTTAATAAGCGCATTTAGCCACACTTCACTTTCGCGCTCTGGTCGCTTGTCAACACTTTGCCATTGTTTAATGGCTTTTAACTGCGTATGGCTAAGTAAATGCGTTAAAGAATTTTCGTTTAAATCGGTAAATTCGCGACCATTATGCACACGCTCTGTGTCGCCATATTTAAACGATACATACAAAACACCGTTTGGTTTTAGTGCATTTTGTAGGTTTAAAAATACCTGTGGTAATTCAGCTTTTGGCACGTGTAATAAACTGGCGCAGCACCAAATGGCATCGTATTTATTAACACAATCTAGCTGCTGGAAGGTTTTAACGTCGACGGGTTGCTGTAAGTAACTGCTTGCTATTGCGGCAAGTTCTGGGCTTGCATCAAACGCGCTAACAGTAAAACCCTGTTGTTTAAAGTAAGCAGCATCGCGGGCACTGCCGCACCCGGCATCTAAAATATGGCCGTGTTCGGTAACGTGTGGCAAAAACTCAGCATACAGCACTGACATATCAACATTTAAGGTTGAATCACTAAAGCTTTGTGCGTTTTGATTGTAGTAACTAAGTGTGGAGTTTGACACGAGACACACCGCTCCTTGGCTTATCTGTTAATAACTAACGTATTATTAAGTTAGTATTCATTTAAAACAATTTACCTGATTGGTAAAAATAAATATAGGCTTATTAGTTATATAACCAATAAAAACTACGCCGTTATCATTAATACGCGCCTGCTTTTACAATTATGTAAATTTAGCCTTAACTTTTAAACAATTAAGTACAAGCTTTTGTTATTACTAAATTTAAAAAAATACACAACACGTTTAAATTAATCCGAGTGCATAATCGTGCCTACACATTAAAAGCTGCGTTTTTCGCGTCAGCAAGTTCAAGTCAAACCAAGCTCGGTGTTTAGGTTATGCGTAGGCGGGGCTTTATGCCGCGCTGGTTAAAATTAAAAAATTGCGCGAGGTAAACTCTCGCCTTCATTCATAAACACTAACATTGAGTATTTTTCACCTAAAACCTGCCCTGTGCTTTTGTGCCTAGAAACAAACTTGCAAAAAACAAAATACCGCTAAGCTAATCATTTAGTGGTTAATGATTTAATTGGTAGTCATTTATGAGATCTGAACAAGTATTAAAAATCGCTCAGCGAATGGGGGATTTAATTCGCCAACACCGAACACTCCATTACACTCAAAGTACCTTTGCCAAAATGATTGGTGTATCGCGTTCTACGGTACAAAAGCTAGAGCAAGATGAGGTTGTAAAAAGCGATATTTTATTTGAGGCTTTAGTGGTGCTGAAGCTTCAAGGTAGTTTACTTGATGAAATAAATGAACTTGCTTCCGATGTGGGTGGCTATAATGCACGCCAGCGTAAAACAAACAAAACACAGGTGATTAACGATGACTTCTGAATGCTATGTGTTTATTGACGGGCTTTAAATTTATTATTTCAAGCACTGCGCTTTGTAAGCACAAGCGACATTGATATTGCACGTTTAACAAGCGTAATTTCTACTATTGAATAAAAACTTAAAAAGCGGTTATGCACTTCAAATTGAATCTGCGTTATGTTTAGCGCGATATAAATCACGCTAAACGTTTTTCACCTACTTTTTTCTTAACCAAAAAAGACTCGCCGGAACCGAAATCCATGCCTGCTTACCTAATGAATCAAGGTAAACACCTACCTCTTCTTTGCTGCCTGGGCTGTAATATGGCGGCTGTTCTTTAAGTTTTTCTTGCCCGGTGAGTATTTTTACAAAATGTTTACTCTGTTGTTTAAGCATTTTTTTGTAATCGTTAGCTGGTTTTGAATCGCCATGCTTTACAAAAGCACTTAGCGCTAGGCTTGCTGTTGTGTGTAGTTCTTGAAAATCAAAGTCGGCTAATAGAGCGTCTAACTTCTCCCACTCTTTGTTTATGATTAGGCAGTTCATTAATAAAAAGCGGTTTGCTTGATTATCGTTTGGGTTTAGCTTTAATAGATCTTCGAGTTCTGATTGTGCTTTTTGGGTATAACCATGCAGCGCGTTTATTTTTGCACGATGCGCACGCAGCATCATATAAGGGCGGGTTTCGTGCAAGCCCCAAAAGTGCCCGGTGTTGTCTTTAATATATTGCTTTGTTATGAGCCCTTCCATAACCTCTAAAAGCATCTGTATTGGCTCAAGTGCTGTTAGTCTAAAGTATCCCCAGAATTAGCCTTTACATATCAATGAACTAACAGTATTAAAAAATGTGGGTAGTGAGGGAACATTCATGGTGTTTTGTGATCTTATGAATCGCTTAAAAACAACAGAACTAAACACCATGAATGCGTCTACTATTTTGCACAATATGCTCCGCGCTGTCACCCCTAACTCTATTCATAAAGCCAGATTTAATACTCTAGTCGCTGCCGTTAAATCTCTTTTGCACTGTCAGCAATGCACCTTGACGTCTATCGGCCGCAATTTGGATTCAAAAACAACTGAAAAACATGATATTAAACGTATTGACCGACTACTCAGTAACAATGAGCTTTTGCGTGAATCGATATCGGTTTATGTTCGCTTAACCCGTTTTGTGGTCACTGAAAAGCATCCCGTCATTTTGGTCGATTGGAGCCATGCTGATACACAAACCAAATACTGTATTCTGCGTGCCAGCATTGTCAGTGAAGGTCGCTCTTTAACCCTGTATCAGGAAAGTGCATTCAGCTTTCAATATCATTGCCCAAAAGTGCAAAAACGGTTTTTAAAGATGCTCAAACTGATCTTGCCGAGTGATTGCCGCCCCGTGATTGTGACGGATGCGGGCTTTAAAGTCCCCTGGCTCAAAGCCGTGCGGAACAATGGCTGGCATTATATTAGTCGGGTTCGTGGTACGGCACATTTGAAAACGCAGGACAGCGATGAGTTTATTCCATGCCAGTCACTATTCAAGAACAATCAGCGTAAGAGCCAGTATCTTGGCGCGACCGAGCTGACCAAAAGTGCAAAATATCAAACTCATGCAGTGTTGGTTGGCAAGGGACATAAGTTATTAAAAAGAGATAAAAAACGCGGTTATAAGGAGCCTTGGCTACTCGTTTCTTCTCTTCCAAAAAGACACCACTTTCTCGAAAAGGTGCTCAAGCTATATGGAATGAGAATGCAGATAGAGGCAGGGTTTCGAGACCAAAAAAGTGTTAGGTTCGGCTTAGGCTCAGATCTGCACAGAACGAACAAACTCTATCGATTAGACATACTTTTACTGCTCGCAACATTGGCTCATTGGTTCTCAATGATGCTGGGTGCTGTGATAGACAAAGCAGGAAAGACAGGGGCTTTTCAAGCTAACTCAAGCAAAAACAGGCGAGTAGTGTCATGGGCATTTGTTGGGTTGCGATACTTCAAAAAACAGTCCATTAAGCTGCGGCGGCGAGATTACTTGGAAGGGCTAGCCTATTTCGTACAGGTGGTAGTGCAACTCGATTGGAAAAATATGGATGTGAGTGATGTGATTGAAATTTAATAATTATTTTTGGGGATCCCTTAG